>NZ_PNDK01000014.1:0-253581 GCF_005887265.1 Pseudoalteromonas sp. S1608 | reverse complement strand
CCGTAGCCCGTAGCCCGTAGCTTAAGTTAAATTAATCCAAACATGTTTAAACAAAAAAGGCGCTTCCGGTTAAGGTAAGCGCCTTTTGTTATTTTAACTGCTACTTATTTTACGATTTTCATTTCGTCTAATAAGTTTTGGGCGTTATCTACTTTATCCATTACCCATAACATGTAGCGTGAATCTACATGAATTGAGCGGTTTAGTTCTGGGTTGTAATCCCAATCACCAATAATGCTTTCGTACACACCGTCAAACAGTAAACCCACCAGCTCAGCATTGCCGTTAAGCGTTGGCGAACCTGAGTTACCACCTGTCGTGTCTACATTTGATAAAAAGTTAACTGGAACAGTATTCATGCCACCAGTGTAATCACCATAAAGCTTCGCTTTAATTTGCTCTTGCAGCTTTTTAGGCGCATTAAATGGGTCAACATCGGTGTTTTTAGCCAATAAGCCTTCAAGTGAAGTAAACGGCGTAGCCACTAATCCATCTTGCGGAGAATAACCGCCTACCGTGCCG
Source organism: Pseudoalteromonas sp. S1608 (assembly GCF_005887265.1). Classification (GTDB taxonomy): domain Bacteria; phylum Pseudomonadota; class Gammaproteobacteria; order Enterobacterales; family Alteromonadaceae; genus Pseudoalteromonas; species Pseudoalteromonas undina. Next base: position 253,059 of record NZ_PNDK01000014.1, on the reverse strand, counting down.
TAAGTTACACGTAATGTGCTGTTTGCATCGGCGTAAACCGGTTTGTTTTGCGCTTTGTTAAAGGCAATAATTGCACTCATTAACTCTGGGCGAGCAGCTTGTAACTTACCAGCCAAGGCTTTTGACTTATCTTCTTCGGCTTTCATCACAGCAAATATAGCTTTTGCATATTGCATAAACGGGTCTTGGCTTTGGTTAAGCTGACTTAGTGTTTGTTCAAATAATGAATTACGTACAATTTCATTATCTAGTCTTGATTTAGCGTACATTTCATCTAGCAATGCGCTTTGTTTTGCTCTATCAAAGCCGTTTTCTAAAGCAAAAGCTTTATCAATTTCACTAAATCGCTCTGCTTTAGGTAATGCTGCATATTGCTCTAAAAAGTGCAGTAATATAGCTTTATCTACATTGGCATCAAAGCGACGTGACATACGCTCAAGAGAAGATTTAATACGCGGTAAATCGCGTTCTTGGTAACCTGATTCGCGCTCACTATTTGGCTTTTGTTTTTCAACCGCTAAGCGGTATAAACGACGTGCCGTGCTGATCATTTGTGAACGATGAACATAGCCTACCATACGGTCGCGCTCACTGTGCTCTTGCGATTGAGCTACTAATGCCGATAACTCATTAAGCACATTCCCGTAGCGCTGTTTACGCTCGCTATCGCTGTTTATCCAGCTTGTAAGCTCTTGTTCAAACTGTTTTTTACGCTCAAACATGGTGCCTTTTTTGAAGCTTTCAATCATCGAACCATAGTTTTTAATGTAGTTGTTGTAACCTGCTATGGTGCTTTCGTAAGCAATACGGGCTTTGCTGCCATCTTCTGAGTTTTCTTCAATTAGTGACACGTATTTAGTATTGTGCATGCGCGCTTTAGGGTAACTGTCGTTAAATACGTAATCAACCTCTGCGGAAATACGGTAACGATTGGTACGCCCTGGATAGCCAGTTACCATAACAAAGTCGCCCTCTTGCACGCCTTTAGCACTTACACTTAAGTAAGACTCTGGCACGTACGGTACGTTATCTTCGCTGTACTCTGCTGGCTTGCCGTCTTTACCTACATAGGCGCGGTAAAAACCAAAATCGCCTGTGTGGCGCGGCCACATCCAGTTATCTATATCGCCACCGTATTTACCTACGCCCATGGCAGGTGCATACGCTAAACGTACATCTTTAATTTCCAGTGATTTAATTAGGTAAAACTCTAAACCACCATGAAACGAATACACATTACAACGGTAACTAGCATCAGCTTCACACTGTGCAACGAGTGCTTTTTGATTTTTTTCTAACGCATCATAGCGTGCTTTTGCGCTTAGCTCGTTAGTGCCGCTAATCACTTTATCGGTCACATTGGTCACTGTTTCGGTTACGTACACACGTGAACCTGGCGCAGCTGGTAGGTCTTCAGCCGGTGTTTTTGCTAAAAAGCCATTTTCTAAAATGTTATTTTCAGGCGTTGAATTATATTGCACCGAACCATAAATACAGTGATGGTTAGTTACAACTAAGCCTTTTGGCGAAACAAACGAGGCTGTACAACCGCCTAAGCTGATAACCGCATTCATTGGAAATTCGGTTAATTTTGAAATTGAATCAACGCTAATTTCAAGCCCTTTGGCTTTTAAAATTGACTCAAGCTCTGGTAGTTGATGAGGTTGCCACATGCCTTCATCGGCATGAGCCGCAGAAGAAAGTGCCAGTGAACAGGTTGCTACCAACGTGGCAACAAGTGGTTTTAAACGCATTATAGAATCCCTTTTATTATTGAACCAGCAGATTACTCATTAAGTATGAGTCAGGTCAACTGCGCTGAGATAAATTGTTACAATATAGCGCCCAATAAACAAAAAAGGAGCCTAAACTCCTTTTTAAACAAAATGATAAACGATGTTAGTCGTCTTTTTTCACATCATTTGGATGCGCTACGCCCATCCATGCTTTAAACAGCGCTTTTTGCTCAGCAGTAGCATTTTTATTAGCGACTACTTTTTTAGGTTTGTCGAAATCTTCAGACAACACAAGCTCAGTCGACATTAATGCATCACGGCGAATAAAATCAACAGTTACCTTGTCTCCTGCTTTAAGGGTTTCTAGGCTCGCGGTTAAGTTTTTCCCTACATGCTTTTTGTTAATAGCGACGAGTTTATCGTCGGTAGTTAAGCCACCTTGCCATGCTGCGCCATCGCGACGTACATGGGTAAGTGTAAGCAGTTCGCCGGTATTTTTAGTAAAGGCATCTAAGCTTGGTGTGGCCTTGGCTTTTTCTGGTAAATCAAAGCTTAAACCAACTTTTGCCAATAATTCATCAAAATCTAGGCTGGCTGGTGTGCTAACATTTTCTTGCCACCAAGCGCTGTAATCTCGTCCTGATAGTTGCTTTAAAATAGCTAATACGTCTTGCTCAGTAAAACCCGCTGGTAGCTTATGTTGCTTATAAAGCTCGTTGTGTACGTCTTTATAGCTTATTTTACCTTGGCTTTTTTCAAGTAGGTCTATATCTAACGCCATCGACAATAACGAGCCTTCAAGATAAATATTAGTGCCGTAATTACGTGCATGATCGCCACCTTGATTTATCCATTTATCAAAGCTGGTTTCACTTGCACTTTGCACTTCACGACCAGGGGTAGTGAGGTGGCGATTAATGGTTTTACTAAAGTTCTTAAAAAATTCATCGGTGGTTTGAATACCCGAACGCACTAATAAATGATCTTCAAAATAGCTGGTAGACCCTTCAGCAATCCACAGCAATTTTGAATAATTAATATTAGTGTAGTCATATGGCGCAAGCCCTTTAGGACGGTATGCTTTTACATTCCAAGTATGAATAAATTCATGTGCCGCTGTACTGATAAAAGCTAAATAGTCTTCTCGTTTAGCAAAGCGATCACGTGGGCGTTGAATAATAGTTGAGTTTAAGTGTTCGGTTGCACCGCCCGCGCCCGATGTAGCATGCACCATAAATACATAACGCTCATACGGGTAGCTGTCCCAAATTACATTGCCCGTTGCCACTAGCTTTTTCAGATCGGTTAGCATCAGTTCTATGTCGTAATTACCTTCGCCCCACACCACTAGCTCGTACTCACGGCCATCAACCTCAAAAGTACGCAGTTCGTTAACACCTGTTTCTATTGGTGAATCAACAAGCACGTCGTAGTCACTGGCTTTAAAGCTGTGTTTATTTTTATAGTTTTCCATACCCGACACAGAGCGCCATGCTTTAGGTACGTTTAATTCAACCGTAACTGGCTCTTGGCGAAATGACTCGCTAAACATAAAAAAGCCCGATGCATCAACAAACGCATGACTGTCGTCAATATGGCGAGCGCGCTTACCTAGCTCATTGGCATACACTTGGTAATCAACATTAACTTGAGTCGGCTCGTTTAAATGAACACGCCATGTGCTGTGGTCTATTTTTTCCCACTTTAATGCATTACCTTCATCGTCGCTGGCTTTAAAATAGCGAACGCCATTGGCAAGGTTTAAAATTTCATAGCGACCAGTACGCCATGCTGGCAGTTTTACATCTAAATATGATTGCGCCGTTTTAGGAAACTCTACATTTACATCACCTAAATGATGCTCTGGCTGAGAGATATTTAAAGCGTAGTTAACGTCGGCAAATGCTGGTGCTGAACAGGCAGCTAAAATTGATAAGGCAAGTAGCTTTTTCATAAAGGCTCTTTTTTATATAACGTATTGTTGTACCAAGATTAACAAGACCCATTTTAAAAGTGAATTAAAAGCGGTAAATGCACTTATATTTAAGATCGCTCGTATTTTGTTATTAAAAACATTAAGTTTTTGATCTCATCCCTACTATTAATATGTTTTTGTTGTAAACTAAAACAATAGAGGTATTACGATGATGGTGTGTAGGTGTCTAGGAGCTCCAATACGGTGGAACAAAAACTAAAGCAAGCAATCGACAGTAGAAAAGTAATAGAAAGTGCTCGCCAACATCAAGTGAGTACGCTTTCTAATTTTGCAGCTAAGTTGTCTTTAAGCTGTAAGGGACTTGATACTGAGCTTGATAACCGCCTAGCTAAGTTTCGAAGCGCGTTAAACAAAGGAATGAGTTTTGAAGACTTTGCTCCTTTAGTGGATGATATTTTAGCTTTGCTTAAAAACCAAGAAGCCATTCAACTAGCACATCAACGCGACCTTTTTACCAGTGTACAAAATGCAGGTAAGCAATTACAACAAACCAAAGGCTTGCCTGACGATACCCGCAGAACACTGCGCCATTTGCTTGATAACGAGCTAGACGATATTCAATCTGTACATGGCTTTATTCCTATACTAAACCAGCTGATAACTTTTTATCATCAAGCCTTAATTGCTAAAAGCAACGACGCCTTTGAGCCTCCGAACCTAAGTGCCCTCACTGAAAAGCTGTTTAAATTAGTCAGTCAGCTAGTTCTCGAAGAAGAAGCCAACGAAGCGTTGTATTTAATAAAAAAACGTATTGCTAAGAATAAAGCCGTAGACCAGCTACTTGATGCAGCAATTGATGTAATCACACTTATTGTACAAAGCATTCAAGTTGAGCGCGCGTCAGCACAAAGCTTCTTAACCTCTTTAAACCAAACACTCGGAGAGCTACATCGCTCATTAGTATCGACCAGCGAACATTCTGAATCGATGACTGTTGAGTTTGACTCAATTAATCAACGAATTGGTGAAAAGCTAAGAAATTTAAATACACAAACAAATAAAGCAACATCAATTACAGAGTTAAAGCAATTGGTTGAAAATGAGTTACGCTCATTAAGTGCTGATATTTTAGAAAAAGAGCAGCTAGAACAAAAAGATCGCCAAATTTTAATTTCTAGCTTTGCACAAATAAACGATAGAATTGGCAGTTTAGAAAACAAAGTTAGTAATTATAAGAAACGTTTGAATGAACAACGTTTTAAAAGTTTACTCGACAGTCTTACCAAATTACCTAATCGCGCAGCTTTTGATGAACGTTATAATCACGAAATCAATGTATTTAACGAACGCCCGTCAGACATAACCTTAGTGGTTATTGATGTAGACCATTTTAAATCAATTAACGATCGTTTTGGTCACACAGCCGGCGACATTACCTTGCAAGTGATTGCCAAAGCGCTGCAAAAATCGATTAGACAAACTGATTTTATTGCCCGTTATGGCGGCGAAGAGTTTGTGTTATTAATGCCCCGTACCTCACTTGAAAACGCCGTCGAGCATCTCGATAAATTAAGACTGTCGATTAAAAAGATCCCATTTAAATTTAAAGACAAGCAAATACAAATTACTGTTTCTTTAGGCGCAACCCAATTTGAAGAGGGTGATACGCCTCTAAAAGCATTTGATAGAGCCGATGAGGCTCTTTACGATGCTAAAAACTCAGGCCGGGATCGTCTGTGTATTAGTAAATAGTGTTATGCACTTTTACCCTTGAGTATAAGGCATAACTACGCAGTAAATTTACCCAAGAAGTTTCAAGGAGAATGTCGATGCTAATACAATTAAACCCTACAGGGGTATTAGATTTATTGTCGCAGCTAGAAGTAGACTTACTCGAGCAATCATCAACTAGCGAACGCTACAGACTATTTAGAAACTGTGTATTGGCCGTGCTCAATGTAGGCAGCCACACCGATGTAAGCAATGATATTTACGATAAACACAAAGATTTTGATATACGTTTGGTTAGCCGTGAACGCGGTATAAAAATTGAGTTAGAAAATCCTCCGCAAACGGCCTTTGTTGATGGTCACATAGTAACAGGCATCCATGAACATATATTTTCGGTTATTCGCGATATTTTGTTTATTTGCCAAAAGTATGAAAAGAACCTGCAAGAAACTAAAGCCATTACCCATATGGTTTTTGATATGCTTAGAAATGCCGACGCGCTTAAGGTAAATAGCGAACCTAACATGATTGTATGTTGGGGTGGCCACTCTATTAACGAAGTCGAATATAAATACACCAAGCAAGTTGGCTATGAACTGGGGTTACGTGGATTAAATATTTGTACTGGCTGTGGGCCTGGTGCAATGAAAGGCCCAATGAAAGGCGCAACTATTGGCCACGCAAAGCAACGTATTACCAATAATCGTTATTTAGGTTTAACTGAGCCCAGCATTATAGCGGCAGAGCCACCCAATCCGATTGTAAATGAGCTGGTTATTTTACCCGACATTGAAAAACGCCTTGAAGCATTTGTTCGAACCGCACACGCTATTATTATTTTTCCAGGTGGCGCAGGTACAGCCGAAGAGTTACTTTATTTATTAGGTATTTTGTTACACCCTGAAAACGACAAACAATGTTTACCTGTTATTTTAACTGGCCCTAAACAGAGTAAAGCTTACTTTGAAGAGCTTTGTAAGTTTATTCAAATGACTTTAGGCGATGCCGCACTGAGTAAATTTGAAGTGATTATTGATGACCCTCAATTAGTTAGCCAAAAACTTAAATCGGCAATGAGCGGAGTTCGCGAATACCGTAAAAGCCAAGGTGATGCTTATTACTTTAACTGGACGTTGAAAATAGAAAATGATTTTCAGCAGCCATTTTACCCAACTCATGAAGCCATGGGGTCACTTGATTTACACCTTGATCAGCCCAAACAACAGCTCGCCGCTAATTTACGCCGTGCGTTTTCGGGAATTGTTGCCGGTAACGTAAAAGAAGAAGGCTTAAATGCAATTAAAGAGCATGGCCCCTATGTGCTAAGTGGTGAGCCTGACTTAATGAAAGCAATGGACAAGCTTTTACAAGCATTTGTAGAACAAGGTAGAATGAAACTTCCCGGAAGTAAGTATATTCCTTGTTATACAATAAAAGCGTGAGTTTATAATTGAATCCCCATTTACTCCTTATTGATGCGCTTAATTTAATTAGGCGCATTTATGCTGTTGATGCAAACCAAAGCCATCACAGCGACGAGCACATGTTAAAAGCCTGCTGTGCACGGGTTGCACATGCATGCAAAAAACTTTTAACGACCACTAATGCAACCCATGCAATTGCGGTTTTTGATGGTGACAAAAGCTGGCGTTACCACTTTTATAAAGACTACAAACATTCGCGTGCACCTATGCCAGAGACCTTAAAAAACGCGTTACCCCATTTTAAAGCGGCCATTGAAGAAACCGGTATAGTGGTATTTGAACCGACTAACGATGAAGCCGACGATATTATTGCGACTTTAGCGCATAAAGCGGCTAATAATCAGGTAAACAATACCATTGTCTCTACTGATAAAGGCTTTTTGCCTCATTTGAATGAGCATATTGAAGTATACGATTACTTTAAAAAGCAATACCTCAATGAAGAACACATTGAAGAGCGCTTTGCTGTCGCTCAACATAAACTCATCGACTTTTGGGCACTCGCAGGCGATAAAACCAACGACATTCCTGGTGTTAAAGGTATTGGTGTTAAATCCGCGCAGCAATTGGTTAATCAATATAGCTCTATTGAAGAAGCGCTAAATGATGAATCGTTAAATACGCGGCTACAAAAAAAGCTTAATGAAGATATGGATATGTTTGTTATTTCTAAGCAATTGGTGAGTTTGCGTACAGATATCCATTTAGGCTTTAGTTTAAAGCAGTTAAGGCTTAATTAGTCGCAAGTTAATAGCACTGTACACTAGCAATACGTATACTAGCGATAGCTATTTTGGTCTGGGTTGGCAATGTTTAAAAAGTTTATTAGGTATTTAATATTAGGATTAGGTTTATACGCTCTAATAGCTACGTCAGTTATTATGTTCTATAAAGACGATCCACAAGCTATGATTTGGCAAGACAGAGAAGCATTTAATAAACGCTATATCGAAAAATTGCGTTTAGAAGATACCTTTACGCTAAATGATGTGCTTGAATATTTAGGTAGCCCAGATTTAACCTATGCTAGGCGTGATGGCGAGCAAGTATGGCAGGTGGTTTTTTATCGTACCCAACATAAAACCTCAGACGGTATCACCACCATGGATGAATGTACTGGGTTATTATTTAAAAATGGCCAACTAATAATGTGGGGCCCAAGTGCTTATGAAAAATACCTTGAGCATAATGATGGGAAGATTTAATGGAAGCTCCACTGTCGGGTAAACTAAAAAAGCTATTCGAAAGCACGCAACTGCTTTTAAGCTCCCATAACAATAAAAGTCAGTGGCATACCTTCTACCCTCTTGTATGTAAGCTTTCAGAGCAATACGCTGCATTATACAAACAAAACCCAGCGGCCTTGCAAGCTCAGTTAAATTTATATAAAACACATTATAGTTACGCAACCAATTTAGTGGTTAACCAATGTGTATTAACCTGTGCTTTGTGTAGTAGTCAAAACTACGACAACGATTTAACCGAGCTTTATATTAGTGCCTCATTAGTTGAACACCTTTGTGTTGCCAAACAATTAAATAAGTTAGCTCAACAGCAAACGTTTAACGAAGCCGATAAAAAAATGTGGCAGTTACGCCATAAACTTGCAGCCAAAGTATTATTAACGGCTAAACAACCCGCGCACCAAATTGCTCATATTTTGGCAAAATTAGGCAAATACAAACACGCATTATTAGATACACCTAAAATTATGCTTTATGACGGTGCCAGTGTGTTAGTTTCTTTAGCTAATATATTAGCACTTAACGTTACTTGTAATGAAAAACAACAGCACATAAATTTTTATAAAGCGGTCGCTGATTTATATATAAGAACTCCCAACTCATTTGCACAAACGTTATTAAAAGCGCTAGTTGCACACGTTGGACAATATGTACCTGGCAGCCAAGTCGTGTATGCCGACCAAGCTATGGTTTATTTAGCCACGGATACGCAAGGCCGACATATTATAGTTAATAACGCCAATACTAAAATGGCATGGTATCGTATTAAAGCGTCCTTAATGGATGACTCAAAAGCATGGGAATGCAATGATAACCGCTTATTTTTAAAAGTATGGGACAGTGAATATCTTAATATCCCGAATAGTGGACTCTCTGCACAAACGCCCTTGTACCAATTAGTTAAACAAATAAAAACGCAAAAAGAATACAGCTTTAAAGCCTTAAACACCTTACTTACCCCCTACCCTGACGTTATAAAGTCAGTATGCTTAGCAGTAAAACACTACAACAAAGAGCGATTACCTGCTAAAGATTTAAGACATAGTTTATCTATGGTAGGTTACGATAAAGCACCGGCTATTATTCAAGGGGTGGTGTTTCAACAATTAGTAAATAGTATTGCTCATCCTTTACATGCCTTTTTATGCACCCGTATTAGTTGTTTAGTAAATATTTTAAAGCTATTAGTTAAGCATAATCCCCGCGTTCAAGGTGAGCGTGTTAGTTTAAGCTTATATGCTTACTTATATTATGTGTTGATACATTACAGCGCAGATGTTTCTAGAAAAATCACTATTGATCAAACACCGAATAAATCTCTCGATACACCTTTTAGTACATTTTTTGGTGTAAACAACGTAGATGCCTCTCATTTAAACAGTGAGCTTAACGAATTACTTAGTGGCGACCCATGGGCGTCGGCTTTATTAAATGCAGAGCAATTGCCTAAAAAGCAGCTTAGTGATGCTGGACAATTATGGGCGGCATTAAAGGTAGTGGCACAACGCATACTTAAACCTAACCAGCCATTAACAGCATGGCAACAGCAAATATTAAATCAACAACTTAGTCGTCATGGTTGGCAAAGTGAAGTCGATTTTAATCAATCGCTGCTGCGCTTAGGGCTACACAATAGTATTTAGCTGACTTATTACCACTATAACTCAAGGTTATACCCTGTATTCATACTATAAACTGGCAAAATGAGAGATAAATTGGTATAAATGCCGGCTCAAATTTAGTACCCCTGTCATATAAGTAGTCTAAACTCTGTTGAGTATTTTTATTTATGTGTGTATCCAAATCTTTAAAGGAAAAGTTCATGGCCAAACAAACCATAACAGTGATCAAAGGCGACGGCATCGGCCCAAGCATTATCGACTCAGCACTTGAAATACTAAAAGCCGCAGGATGCGATTTTGATTATGAATTTGTTGACGCTGGCCTAGCTGCGCTTGAAAAAACAGGCGAATTGCTTCCACAAGAAACAATTGACACAATTGCTAAGAATAAAATCACCTTAAAAGGCCCATTAACCACGCCTGTAGGCGAAGGTTTTACATCTATCAACGTAACACTTCGTAAGCAATTTGGTTTATACGCAAACGTACGTCCAGTTAAATCGTTTGCCGGTACTAAAGCCCGTTACGACGATATTGATATCATCACTATTCGTGAAAACACACAAGGTATGTATTCAGGTGCAGGCCAAGTTGTATCTGAAGATGGTACTGAAGCTGAAGCAAAATCAGTGATCACTCGCGAAGGCGCAGAAAAAATTGTAACGTTCGCATACGAACTTGCTGTGCGCGAAGGTCGTAAAAAAGTAACTGCTGTACATAAAGCAAATATTTTAAAATCAACGTCTGGTTTATTCTTAAAAGTGGCGCGTGAAGTAGCTGAGCGTTACCCAGAAATTGAATCAACTGAAATGATTGTTGATGCAACATGTATGAAGCTTGTAATGACCCCTGAAGAGTTTGACGTGATCGTTACAACGAACTTATTTGGCGATATTTTATCTGACTTATGTGCTGGCTTAGTAGGCGGTTTAGGCATGGCACCTGGTGCAAACATTGGTGAAGATGCTGCTATTTTTGAAGCTGTTCACGGTAGCGCACCTGATATTGCTGGTAAAAACCTTGCAAACCCTACGTCAGTGATTTTAGCCTCTATTCAAATGCTAGAGCATTTAAACATGGGCGATACAGCTGAGCGTATTCGTAGCGCTGTTGCTGATGTAATTAAATCTGGCGACCGTACTACCCGCGATTTAGGCGGCAGCCACGGCACTACTGATTTCACACAATCAGTAATTGACCGTCTGTAATTAGTACTGTTAAATTAAAAAGCCAGCTAATGCTGGCTTTTTTTATGCCAGAAACACAGCATTTAAATTTCCCTCTGACCATCATCTAGCCTAAGCACATACGCCAACTTGCATAATCTCTTCTTATAAAGTGAAAAAACCTCATGTTAAATAGATTATTAGATTAAAAAACATTTAAAAATGAATTTTTAATTCAAAAATCAGTTTAATGGGTTGACATGTGTGCCCAAAAGCCTTAAAAATAACCGCATACAAAAATTGTTATTTAAACAGCATTTTATTTTAAAGAGCAAAACATCATGAATACACAATTTCGCCTTTTAGTCTTACTCGTACTGGTCTTAGTGATAAGCCCAGCGGGGATGTATTAAAAGGTGAAAAATGCTTTTTAAAACCCTCGCACTACGCGGGGGTTTTTTTTTGCATGTAATCAACAGAGGAATGAGGATGAGTAAACAAGAATATAATGGCTCTGAATTGGTTGTTAAGTCATTAAAAGAGCTAAAGGTAAAGTATATATTTGGTTATCCCGGCGGCTCAGTATTAGATTTATACGACGCACTTTTTCAGCAAGACGATATTGAGCACATTTTAGTACGCCATGAACAAGCGGCTACACACATGGCCGATGGCTACGCAAGAGCAACCGGTGAAGTAGGTGTTGTACTTGCTACATCAGGTCCCGGTGCAACAAACTGTGTAACAGGCATAGCAACTGCGTATATGGATTCAATCCCTATGGTGGTGTTATCAGGTCAAGTGCCCACAAGTCTTATTGGTGATGACGCGTTTCAAGAAACCGATATTGTTGGTTGCTCTCGCCCGATTGTAAAACATAGCTTTAATTGTAGAAGCGCGAGTGAAATTCCCAATATTCTTGCTAAAGCCTTTTATATTGCCAGTACCGGCCGCCCAGGGCCTGTGGTAGTAGAACTTCCTAAAGACATGCTTAACCCAGAGCTAACTTTTGCTTACAACTTCCCGACAGCAACAGAACTCAGAACCTACAACCCTAATACCAAGGGTCACTCTAAACAAATTCGTAAGGCCGTTACTGCTATTTTAGAAGCAAAAAAACTGGTTATATACTCTGGTGGCGGTATTGTGCTTTCAAACACCTCAGAGCAACTAACTCATTTGGTCGAGTCACTTAATGCCCCTATTACCAACACGTTAATGGGGCTGGGCGGTATATCGGGCGTTCACCCTAACTTTATTGGTATGTTGGGTATGCACGGTACATTAGAAGCCAATAAAGCCATGGCCAATGCCGATGTTATTTTAGCGCTTGGTGCACGATTCGATGATCGGGTTACTAATAACGTTCAAAAATTCTGCCCTAATGCCACTATCGTGCATGTTGATGTTGATCCAACCTCTATTTCTAAAACCATTAAATCACATATTCCTGTTGTTGGCTGTTTGGCAACGGTACTTGAGCAATTACAAACTGCCATAGATAACAGCCCAATTAAAATTGATCGCAGTGCACAAGAAGATTGGTGGCGACAAGTGATCAGCTGGCGTGAACAAAAATGCCTTAGTTACAATAGCGATGGTGACAAAATAAAACCTCAGGCAGTTATAGAGGCAATATATGAAGCGACCAACGGAGATGCTTATGTCAGCTCTGATGTTGGCCAACATCAAATGTTTGCCGCGCAGTATTACCCATTCAAACACCCTCGTCAGTGGATCAACTCAGGCGGCCTAGGAACTATGGGCTTTGGTTTACCTGCGGCTATGGGGGTTAAGCTGGCTTTTCCTGATAAAGAGTCTTTATGTGTGACTGGAGACGGCTCTATTCAAATGAACATTCAAGAGCTATCAACCTGTTTACAGTATAACTTAGCAGTAAAGGTGATCTCCTTAAATAACCGTTCATTAGGTATGGTAAGACAATGGCAAGACATGATTTATGGCGGTAGGCATTCTTCATCGTATATGGAATCTTTGCCTGATTTTGTAAAGCTTGTTGAAAGCTATGGCCATGTTGGGATCAGAGTAAACACCCTTGATGAATTACAACCCGCGATAGACAAAGCCATGTCGATAACCGACAGATTGGTATTTTTAGATATTTTAGTAGACGAAAAAGAACATGTTTACCCAATGCAAATTAAGCACGGTGGTATAGACGAAATGTGGTTAAGAAAAGGAGTGAAGGCATAATGCGTCGTATATTATCTATATTATTAGAAAATGAACCTGGTGCGTTATCACGTATAGTGGGGCTTTTTTCTCAACGAGCATACAATATTGATAGCTTAACAGTGGGTACTACAGATGATGAGTCTCTTTCTCGTATTACGGTAACCACTAAAGGTGATGACAGAATTGTTGAACAAATAACAAAGCAAGTAAACAAACTGGTCGATGTACTTAAAGTTATTGATTTAACTGACATGAGCCACATAGAGCGTGAACTGCTGTTAGTAAAAGTATTTGCCAAAGACGAAGCAACTCGTGCGGCAGTAACCCGCGTTGTTGATGTATTTCAAGGGGCTATTTTAGATATGGGTCGTCAAAGTTACAGCCTACAATTGGTAAGTAGCACCGATAAAATAGAGTCGTTCTTAGATACTTTACGCCACGAGACCGACATAATTGAAGTGGTGCGCTCAGGCGCAGTCGGCATTGGCCGAGGAGATAAAGCGCTTAAAGCTAAATAAGCGTTAATTTTATAACAAAAAAAAAGGGCTAAATAGCCCTTTTATTATATTTTATAAACCTAAAATTATAGGTTTACTTGGTCTTTAAGACCTTTACCTGGTTTAAAGCTTGGAATAGTCGCTGCTGAAATTTGGATTTCTGCACCCGTTTGTGGGTTACGACCCGTGCGTGCAGCACGTTCTTTAACTGAAAAAGTACCAAAACCAACTAATGCAACAGAGTTGCCTTCTTTTAATGAAGAAGTTACAGCGCCTGTGAATGCGTCAAGTGCACGTGTAGCGGCTGCTTTAGAGATTTCTGCGTCAGTAGAGATTTTTTCAACTAGTTGAGCTTTGTTCATTATTAGATTCCTATTCGTTATTATTTTGCCTTCGCAAATCCTATCTTTATGCATTTTCGAAGAGTTAGCAACAGCAAATTACGTTTTTTATCTAAAATACTAAAAAATTAGTAAAAATAGTAAAATTCACTGTAAAATACAGCGAGTTGAGTTAACAAAAGCTTAATTTAAGCACACTATTAGTGCAACTTTGCACCTTAATGACTCACTCTACCTTTTCTATTACTAAGGTTACTTCCCCAACCTCAACACCAAACTTAACAATAGACGTGCGGTTTATCAAGCGTGTATTTGTTACTAGGTACATCCAATCATCAAAATTAACTTCTAAAGTGCTGCCATCGTAAGGGATCTCTACATTATAATTCCAATGAAACACACTGCCGTCACTTTCTCCTGTAGCTATCCCTAAAACATCAGAGGCTGTTCCTGTTAATGTGTTATCGTCGTTTAAGGTAATTTTCCAAATGCGTTTTTGTGTTTCTCCATCATCGTAAACAAAGTCTTCTTCAATAGTGCCCTTATTCCCATCCCATGTAGCGTTTAAGTCAACAACAAGCTTTCGGGTTAATTCACCTTTAAAGTCTTGTACAACGCCATAGGCTTTCAAATCACCACTAAAGAAAGTCTTAAAATCGAAATTTGGTTCTGAACCCTTGTAATGTTCAACACTTGGGGCTGAACAACTGGCAATAAAAAAGCTAACGGCCAATACCATGGCAACTTTAACGCGTTTTAGATTAATCATATTAAATCCCTAATAGTTGATTTCTAATTGATGGTTCTGAGGTGTTTTCACTTAACCAAATAGCTAAAAAATCCTCAGCAAATGCGGCATCATCAATGCGACCTATTTGCTTATCGTTATGGAAAAAAGTACTGTGTCCTTGCTTATCAGTCAGCAAGGTTAACGATTCACCTTTTTTAATATTTGGCCATATCGAGAGTAATTTATCAGCATAGCGCTCTGAAAGTTGAGGTTTACCTAAGTGCTGCCACTGCTCATTAGTCGCTTTTACAATGTCTTTAGCGTCAAAATCGCGCAAATAAGTTAAGGTAAATTTAACAGGCGTTTGTTTTGCGGTGTAACTGCCAGAAGGTGTATAAAGCGTTGCATCATAAACATCCCAAAACAGGTATTCCATGCGTGCTTCACCCACCTTGTTAAACTGAGTATCGGCATTAGCTACAGGGCTAAATAAAGCATAAACAATAAGTAAATTTAAAAGCGTTTTCATCGTTATCTCCAAACTGTATTGTGTTATTGCTTAACAAACTCGCCTATTTTACCGTTTAAAAATAAAATAAACGTAAATGTTGCAGCCCATAAAGCACCGTAAAGTGGCCAAAACTGCCACAGTGGCATCCCTAACTCTAATACCTCAAATCGTGAGCCGGCCCAATAACTGCCAGGGGCAAATAATAAACACACAGCAAATGCTTGCCATGGTTTAAGGTTTGTCAGAAACGACATAGAGGTATTGATACACAGCAACAATGCGACCCATAAAAACACCAACCAAAATGGCAGCGGATCGACTTTAAATTCGAATAACCCTAACTGAACCGCAATAAACTCACACAACAGTGCTAGTGGCAGGGCTTTTAAAACCAGCAAAGCATCTTGTTTTTTTTGTGCTGATAAGTAAAACATCAAAGCGATGACTACAGCAGAGTATACAATTGCGTGTTGTTCAAGTAGCAGGCACATAAACCACACTACTTGAAACAGCGCAAAATTAATAAGCGAGTGCAATCTCATCATTACTACTCGTAAAGCGGGGTTTGCGTGCCATTAAATGCACGGTACTGGTTGCTCGGGTTCTAAATGCGCCCTCGCAATAGGCAAGGTAAAAAAGCCATAAGCGATAGAAACGATCATCAAACTTATCGCTATCAAGCTTTGGCCAGCTGGCAATAAAACGCTCTCGCCAATCAGCAAGAGTGCGGGCATAGTGAGCACCAATGTCGTTTATGGTGTGAATATTCATGTCGGTGTTATTTTTAATTTGTTCACTCATTTCGTTAAGCGAAGGCAAACACCCACCGGGGAAAATATACTGTTGTATAAAGTCTGAATTTTTTAAATAGTGTTGATAACGCTGGTCACTAATCGTAATTGCTTGAATAAGCATAGCACCGTTGTCTTTCAATAACTCACCGCACTTAGTAAAAAAGCTGGGTAAGTATTCATGCCCAACGGCTTCTATCATCTCGATTGAAACTAACTTATCGTATTTCCCAGTCAATAAGCGATAATCCTGCTTGAGCAAGGTTATTTTATTTTCAAGTCCAAGCTGGTTAACTTTGTTAGCAACATAATCGTGCTGTTCGTCAGAGATGGTTGTAGTTGTGACATGGCAGTCATAATGAGTAGCGGCATAAATAGCAAACGCGCCCCACCCGGTACCAATTTCAATAACAGTGTCACCTTGTTGTAGCTCAACTTGTTCGCATATACGTTGTAGCTTGTACTGCTGTGCTTGTTCTAAGCTAGCATCTTTACTTGGGTATACTGCACTCGAATAAAGCATTTCTTTACTTAAAAAAGACTCGTATAAATCATTTCCTAAGTCATAGTGAGCGACAATATTCTTTTTTGAACCCGCATGTGAGTTCTTGTTTTTTATGTGGTTTATGCGGTGAGCGATGTTGCTAAAAAACGCGAACTTTTTTTCAAATGCATCTAGTTGATCTTGGTTAATCGCAAAAATTTCGATTAACCGAGTTAAATTATCACATTGCCATTGCCCAAGAATGTAAGACTCACCCGCACCCACGCTACCAGAAAGAGCGAACGCTTTATACATGGCATTGTCGTTAACGGTGACAGTAACTTTCAGCTCTGAAGACGCATCCCCAAATACAGACTGTTGGTTATTCTCAACCAACACTATCTGCCCCGTTTCAATTGACGAGAACGCTTTAAACACTAACTTTTTATACAAATTAGTAAACCAACTGGTGCGTTCCTGAACGCGTAAGCTCGATACCTTTTCCATATACTTACCTATATTATTGTTATTACTTATAAAGCAACATAAATTAAATTTAAAGTTTGCCTGAATGACCTAAAAATGGGACTTTTTTAACAAACAATTTAAATGCCTGATAGTAAATACCTCTGAAAATAGACCATGTCATCGCAGGAAAGCGCTTCAACAACTTGCTCATTTGTTTATTGCACAAGGGTTGACGCTGTAACCTTAACGATGCATCAAAAAGTAGTTCTTCATCGCGCTTATTTTCTATACGTATCAGTATATTGTCTTTCTTTTGACGAACAGTCCAATGATAGTTCATATCCAAATTCATAAAGGGTGATACGGAAAATACTTTCTTAAAGTTCACTTTTTTTTGTAGTGGAACCAAGTAGTAATGTCGTTCATTCCATGGGGTATTACTCACCTCGGCCACCATATAGCTAAACTCATTGTTTTGTTGGCCAAAAAAGTAAAAGTTAACTGGACTAAAATAAATCCCCAAACAGCGTAATTGCCCTAGCAGGTACACATGGCTAAATTTCTCATCTACCCCTAACTGGGCTAGCTGCGCATGAGCTCGCTCTATGATGGGCTGATGATGACTATCGGGTAACCCTTTTAAATAATCAGATTGCTCAAACTTCAATGCTTTAAACCCTGAAGTTCCAAGCTGCTTATGGACGCCATTAAGCGCATGAGTATTATTTAAATCAACCCACATCATATAAAGTGGGTAATTAAACGCATGATGTTTTACAGCAAAACGGCGATGCTTTACATCGCCTAAATACACTGCATTAGTCAAACTCTACTCCAAGTTGTTTTGCAACATCGACGGCACTGCGCACACCATCCTCATGAAAGCCGTTATACCAATAAGCCCCACAGAAATAAGTATTGTTTTGCCCGTCAACCGTATTTTTCAGCTGTTGAGCAGCAATAGATTGTTGATTAAACACAGGATGGTGATAAGTAAACTCACGTAAAATCTTACTTTGATTAATCCCTTCTAAGTGATTTAAAGTGACACAAAATTGGGTATCAGACTCTATTCCTTGAAGTATATTCATTTGATAAGTAACAACAGCGGCTTTGTCGGTATTATTATTTAGTAAGTAATTCCAGCTCGCCCAAGCTGCTTTCCTATCTGGTAATAATGAAACATCGGTATGCAATACCACCGAGTTCTCAGTGTATGGAATAGCACCCAACACCTTATTTTCTTGCTCGCAGGCATCACCGAGTAAAGCTAACGCTTGATCTGAATGACACGCAAAAATAACCTTATCAAACAGGGCTTGCTGACCATCAGCAAAAGTAATGGTGACTCCCTGCTCGTCTCTGGTTACCGATTTAATGTCAGTGTTTAACTGTATTTTATCAGCAAAACCAGCTATCAACGGTTTAATGTATTCACGAGAGCCACCCGGAATAACATACCATTGCGGCCTATTGGTAATGTCTAATAAACCATGGTTAAAAAAGAATTTTACAAAAAATTCTACGCCCACGTTTTCCATTTCTTTAATGCTTGTCGACCAAATAGCTGCACCCATTGGCAAAATATAGTGGTATTTAAAAAAGTCATTAAAGCGATGTTGTTGTAGCAACTCACCAAGTGATTGCTCAGTGTATTGGCCTTTTTCATACAAAGCCTTGCACAGTTTGTTAAAGCGCACAATATCGTACAAAAGACGCCAAAACTTAGGTCTCACTATGTTTCTGCGCTGAGCAAACAAACTAGTAAATGTATGCCCGTTATACTCAAAGCCAGTTGCTTCATTATGAACACTAAAGCTCATTTGGGTCGGTTTACGTTTTACACCAATACGTTCAAGCAGCTTTTCAAAGTAAGGGTATGTTCTATCGTTAAATACGATAAAACCGGTATCAACTGCGTAGTTAATACCGCTGTGATTTACATCAACTGTGGCAGTATGGCCACCAATATAATCATTCTTTTCAAATAGTGTGACATCATAATGCTTATGCAATAGGTGTCCGCAAGTTAAACCTGATACACCAGTCCCAATTATTGCTATTTTTTTCAACGGGTTAATCCTTTTGCAATTTTAAGCCAAAGCGAAAGTGGCAGTATTCGCAGTGCTTTTAATATAAGTGTGAAACGATACGGAAAATGGACTTCTTTACGACGTTTTTTTACGCCTTTGATTATATAGTCAGCCGCTTTTTCAGCACTAACAGCCATAGGCATAGGAAAATCATTTTTGTCTGTAAGCGGTGTTTTTACAAAACCAGGATGGACTAGTGTTACATCAACGTCGTTTAAATCAACCGCAAGGGTTTTAGCTAAATAGCTTACGCCCGCCTTTGATGCGCCATACGCTTCTGAACGCGGTAAAGGTAAATAAGTAACACTTGAACTGACCATCACTAATTGGCCGCCTGATGTTATTTTGGGTAAAAGAGCTTCTAAGCAATACCCCATAGAAAGTAAGTTAACATTAATAACACGCTCAAAGAGGGCGCTATCAAAATTGCGTGCATCATCAACATACTCGCAATTACCGGCGTTAAGAATAACGCGGTCAAATTGCGGATAGCCGAGAGTGGCAGCTTTAATATCTTGCAAGTTAGTAGCATCAAACTGGCAGGTTTCTATGTTGTTATGCTTGGCAAGTTCTGCGAGCTTTTGCGTATTTCGTCCACACGCAATGACTGTGTCACCTTGCTCTGCATACTTTATCGCGAGTTGTTCACCTATGCCTGATGTTGCACCTGTAATAAGCGTAATCATAATTAACCAGCCCTTTTATCAATAAAATTAATAATGTTGCCCAGTAATGGAATATGCTTATACAAAAGCTCTCCAGCATTAAAGTAATCGCGGTGTTTAATAATTTTCGCACCTTCAAATACTAGTTTACTGTGCCCTTGCACTGAAATTGTATTGCCCGCGTTAAGTTTTGGGTGAGAATAATGCATTGTCCAGTATACAAATGCATTATTATCACTGGTAAATGAGTCGGTTATGTCAAATCGACAATACTTAACATTACTATATAAACCACAAAAATAACGTCTTAGATCTTCAAGACCATTAATTTCGTGCAGCGGATCTATAAAGTGAATGTTTTGAGCGTAAATTTCAGTTAATAACTCTAGGTTATCTTTATCAAGCTTTTGATATATTTCTACAAATTTATCGACTGATAATTGGTTATCCATATCACACCTTAAATGCAGCTAAAGCCCTCGCTCGTGCCGCTTTATGATCAACTATTGCTGGCCAGTAACAGTGTTCACTTTGTCCCGTTGCTGCTAAGTAAGTATGTGGGAAATGAATGTGTTTATCTGGCACTTTTTGTAATTCAGGCAGATATTTACGAATAAAATCACCATTTGGATCAAAGCGTTCACTTTGGGTAATGGGGTTGAATACCCTAAAGTAAGGTTGTGCGTCACAGCCGGTACTTGCCGCCCATTGCCAACCACCATTGTTTGAGGCTAAATCGCCATCAATAAGATGCTGCATAAAAAACTGCTCGCCTTTACGCCAGTCAATCAGTAGGTGTTTAGTTAAAAAACTCGCAACCACCATTCTCAAACGATTATGCATCCAGCCTGTTTGCAAAAGCTGTTGCATGGCGGCATCAACAAGTGGATAGCCTGTACGGCCTTCGCACCATTGCTTAAACTCAGCGTCACTGTCACGCCAACTCACACTATCGTACTTTTCGTTAAAATTGGCACCGCGTGAAAGTTTTGGGAATTCAGCAATTAAATGTTTGTAAAATTCACGCCAGATCAGTTCGTTAACCCAGGTAAACGTTTTACTTTTTGAGGTGGTCAGTATATCGGGGTAATGTTGTTGTATATTAACCATTAATTGTTTACTACTAACAACCCCTAGTGCTAAATAGGGGCTTAAGCCCGATGTTCCTTTTACACTGGGTATGTCTCGTACGTCATCATAGCTTGCTAATTTATCATGAATAAAGTTATCGACTACGGTTGATAGAGTATCATCATCAACGGGCCATTTTTTTGAACTTTCATCACCACAGAGTAACTCACACGGTTCAATTTCTATCGGCTCTTCAGATAACGGCCACTGTACTAAACTAAAGTGTGTATCTTGATACTGCTTTAACCATGCGCGTTTAAACGGTGTAAATACTTTATACATCTCATTATTTTGAGTGCGTACACTACCTACGGGAGCAATGATATCACCCTCGTATAAAGTAAATGTTATTTGCTGTTGGTCGCACTGTGCCTGAATCGCTTTATCCCTATTAAATTCATTTAGCTCATACTCAGTGTTGGCTATTATGTGTTTAATATCGTGTTGCTGACAAAAATCGAGAAGTTTAGTTTGGCAATCGGCAAAAAAAGGGGCGTCTATTACATGCAAATTTACGCCATATTTGGCAAGCTTTTCGCGAATATAACTCACTCTGCGTTTAAGTAAGTCAATTTGAATGGCAGCAGTATTATGCTGTGCCCATTGTTTTTCGCACACAAAAAAAATGGCGTGTTTAGCACCATTATTTAGCGCTTCGATCAGCGCCTCGTTAGAAAAAAGGCGCAAATCGCGCCTAAACCAAAATAGTGTATTCATTACAAACAGTAACGTAGCTTAAGTTCATTAGGATAAGGGTTAAAGTAAATTTGCTTACTTAAATACTCATTCGGGTGAACCTTTAAATGGTGTTTAAGCAATGTTAGTGGTACATAAAGCGGCACCAACCCTTGGCGATACTCATCAATTGCATCTCGCATTTCTTCTTTTTCGATTTTTGATAAATCTTTTTTGAAGTAACCTTGCAAATGCATCAACGTGTTAGAATTATTTTTTCTTGAAGCAGGACGTTTAAGCGCATTCATTAAACCTAAAATGTACTCGTCGGCTAGAGCATTAACATCGTCACCTACAAACGTTCCGAGTAGATTGCCTAAATCACGATACGCTTGATAATTATGAGCCATTAACAAATATTTGTATTGAGCATGGAACTGGGTCAAACGATGCACAGTAACGGGCTCTTTCACTAACTGTTGCCAGTTATGTAATGTATAAACACGCATTACAAAGTTCTCGCGCAAATGAACGTCGTTTAAACGTCCATTTTCTTCGCAAGGTAGTAAGGGATTATGTTTCATGATTTGTTCAGCAAAGAAACCAACGCCTTCAGAGGTGTTACCGGTTCCTGCTTCATTGTAGATTTTTACCCGCTCCATGCCACAGCTTGGGCTCTTAGCACAAAAAACGAATCCGCTTAGGTGCCCTGCTTGTTCTGTAGCTATTTTTTTACCATATTCTGTGAGCTGTGGGCCAACATCTCCCGTGCCATCCGGACGACACACTTTGATAGTATCGCCTGTTTTTACTTGACGAATGGTTGGACGAGGTATTGGTAATCCTACCGCAACCTCTGGGCAATACATTTTATATTCAACATGCTTGGCCAGCTCTTCCATACAAAAATTTGATTTTTTATGGCCACTGTCAAATCTTACCTTTTCGCCTGCCAAGCAGGCGCTAATACCTATTTTTATTGTATCTGTTTGCATAGATTCTCTTAATAAATCAAGCCACCAATTGGGTTAAGTAACTTGCTAAGTCCTTTATTGAAATGTAGCGCACTACTAACAACAGTAAAGCACAAACATCCCTCTTTTGTTAGGGGGGTGTGTTGATGACGGCCATCTTGCCAAATAAAGTCCCCAGGAACATAACTGCCCTCTTCGTCTGTAAATTCACCATCAAGCAGTAAAGTAACCTCAAAGCCGGTATGTGTGTGCTCCGGAATTTCTCCACCAGCATCTATATGTAACAAGCTTGAACGTAAGTGACCATCATCAAGTGCGATTCGAGAACGCGCAAGCTTACCTACTTGGGTAAATTTACCATGCGAGATCCGTGTTAAAGCTCTCGGCAAGCTGTAATTATGCTCATTAACATTAATACTAACTGGTTCAACAGAATATACTTCATCAATCGAGTCATCGGCCGTGATCATATCAAGTAAACTTGATTCAATTACATCATCGGCTTGATCGGCTTGCTCATCAGTTGCCACATCCATATTGTCACTAAAAACTGCTCGCGCATTAGCCGCTTCAAGTTTTTCAACTTTAGCTTGGCACACTGGGCACATATCAACATGTATTGATACGGCAAGGCTAAGCGATGCTGGAAGTGTTGCTGCACAGTATTGTGTCAGTAGTGTTTCACTCGGGTGATGTTTAATCATGCTGATCTCCCATTTCATTACGTAATTTCTGCAAGGCTAAACGTAATCGTGATTTTACCGTGCCTACTGGAATGTTTAATTGTTGAGCTAACTGCTCTTGCGACATATCTTGAAAATAAACGCCGCGCACAACTTCTCTTTGCGCTTGAGGCAATTTATCTAAATAACGTTTAATTTGCTGGTCTTCAAGGTGGTCGCTGTATTCGTGATGTGTATCTTCAGATTCGTTCAATAACGGCCAAATGTCTTCGCTAATATTTTCCTCTTTGTTACTTTTCATTTTACGAAGCATGTCAAAAGAGGCGTTACGCATTACGGTATAGACCCAAGTAGTAGCTGCACCCTTTTCACTATTGTATAAGTGGGCTTTTCGCCATACGGAAGTGAGGGTTTCTTGAACTAATTCCATTGCTTGGGCTTCTACACCAAACTGCTTTATGCCGAAGCGCTTAATCTTAGGTGCAAAATATTCAAACAAGTACGCGAAAGATTTTTTATCGCGAGATTGAGCTACATTAACTAATGCTTCCCTGAGTTCCGTACTTGGTGTTTCTGGCATGGCAGTGTACTTACCTGTGTTAGGTTCACAACTTAGTGATTGTTGTTGACTTACCATAGTAAAATGTCCCGTTATTGCTTTAGTGAATACCATTACGAGCAATGGTTACAAGCGGATCATAATTATTTTAGGCAAATTCGTTATTAATCACAGTATGGAGGAAACTAAGCAAGTTATCAAAGTTAGTCTCAAATGCAAGTTGTTGTTTTTTATCAATAGAAATGGGAAGTAATTCAAGCCAACGCGCCACAATCCACGCAAGCTGATTAAATTTGGTGGTTTTATAAAGCGATTGCAAATCGGGGTTATTCGCAAAAACGTCTTCTAGTGCTACTTGTAAAAGTTGGTGTTGACCAATTTCGTGGTTATCTTTGTTGTACCAATAAGGTGTGTTGCAAGCGGATACATCACCATGGCGAAGTTCCTGCTCATCTTGATACACGTTATCTATTTGCACACTCTTAGATGCAAATACATCAATTAACAGCATACCGCTTTCGTCTTGATCAAAGTCAATAACATCCATTAAACAGCCTTGGGCGCTTATGTTTAACGGGGTGTCATGCTCAAAGGTACATAAAACAAAACCGCTATTGGTTTTTAATGCGTTTTTTACCATCGTTAAATAACGAGGCTCAAATATACGTAATCGCGTATAGCCTTCAGGTAATATAAATATAGGTAATGGGAAAATCGCACGTTTCATAAAGTCTACTTCTTTCAAACACTCTGCCTTTATTTACGTGCGCTTTATTCAAGTCGATCAGCTTTAGTTACATCAATTGCTTTACAGTGCAAATGCATCCGCTAATTAAACCTCGTTCCCACATTTTTTATCATGTAAACCAAGTAATAAACACTCAGTATACTTGCCACAGGTGCCAACATTAAGGCTAATAATTCGAACTCACTGTTCATTACTTTTATTCCCTTTTTATTGCTTTGGTTGTGCTTTTACTACACGTTGTTTTTCGTCCATGTTGCTATTATCAACCACAGGATTACTTTCAAGTAAGCTGTCAAGAATAACCTGTGCATCAAAAGAAACGGCTTCTTTTACTGACTTTTCAAGTTCGTTGCTAGCCTGTGACACATAAGTAGACACAGTATTAGTAAGCATATCAGTAATATTTAAATCGACTTCTGTAGCGTTAACGTTAGTTGAACCTAATACAAGTAAGCTTGCGATTGTGATGTTGATTGAAGTATTCATAATAGTATTCCTTGTTTGTTTATTGGTTAGTACGCTTAGTTACAATCAAGGGCTATGCCACAATGGAAAAACTTTATAAGCCATTGTTTTAAAATAAAATAAATAAATTGAAAAGAAATCCACAAAATCTAGATTAGTAATTTTGACCAATGAATTTAAAAATAAAACCAAATAATAGTGTGTTTGTTAATGTTCAGTAAATTAATGACTTTATTTCGTATTTGAAAATTTCAGCGTACACATGTACACTAAAATTCATTCGCAAAGTGGTAGGATCTGTTATGTCTTTTGAAGCTCCCTATTCTAAAAAAGAAGAGCTGTTAAATGTTATTAGTCATGCCTTAGGCATTGTATTCGCTGCTTTTGTTGTTTGGGATTTAGTAAAACAAACTAATAGTGTGAAAGGCTATGCCAGTACTCTGATATACGGCAGTAGCTTGTTTATTTTATTTTTATCTTCAACGCTTTATCACGCCAGTGTGCGCCCGAGGTTGAGAGCGTTTTACAAAAAATGTGATCATTGCGCCATTTATTTACTGATTGCAGGCACCTACACGCCCTTTTTGTTGCTGTCGTTATCTGGGCTCTGGTCTTGGGCTACCTTAGTCTTTATTTGGACAGTAGCGTTTGCAGGCATCGCTTATAAGCTATTGGTTAAAAATGGCAATAAAAAAGTATCACTGGCTACTTATTTATTAATGGGATGGTTTGCATTAGCCATTGTGTATCCGCTTTATTTAAACGTGCCTATCAATGCACTTTATTGGCTATTAGCTGGCGGCTTATTTTATAGTGTAGGTACTATTTTTTACAGTGCTAAAAATACTCAATATAGCCATGCTATTTGGCACCTCTTTGTTATTGGTGGATGTGTTAGCCATTATATTTCGATCAGTAATTATGTTTATTAGGCTGGTTAAGCCATTTAGATTAGTCTGGTTTGAGCGAGAAGCGGTCATTGAGATTGGCTAAATATCGTAGTTAATTGATTTGTTAAACTGCTCTTTGCGCATATATTCATGAAAATGAGCGCTGCGCGCATATTGGTTAATTTAACTTTACCTAAAAACTTTAGAAAACTTAGTGATAGTAATGCCTTAGATAATTTGTTAAAACTATATAAAGTAAATAAATGAGCGTTAAGTCGGCAGAAATATGCGCGATGAGCGCACTATTAAATTGTTAAGCGTACGGAGAGTATGGGTAGGTTTCAATCAGCAGTTCATAATATCGGGCATCATGCTGTCAGTGGTCTCTGCAACATTTTAGCTGAAGGGTATGCTTTCTGTGAACGTGAAGGAAGAGAGGTGCTAAAGATAGATCTCCTTAATTCAAATAGTAACGTTTCAAAAGAGCTCGATATTGAAATAAGACAATTAAGAGAAAAAGCCGTTTCAATTATAACGACCACATCTGGGACTTCCATAAATGACATTCAAGTTGCGGAGTTATCAATTAATTACAGATTTAATGAAGAAGCTTACCAACTTCACAAAGCTCATATGAAAAACATTGGTGTTTGGTACGGCCATGACCCTTTATATGACGCAGTTTTAATTTGCAAACTGAAAAATGGTCGAGTTTCTAAAAGTGAATTTAGCAATAGAAATGTGCCCCAGTACGCTTAACAAAGTTGTAAACGCGGACAAATAACAGTTGGCTTTGTTCGTGCCTCACAAATTTTAGCCAACTACTATTTGCCGGTTACAACGGCGTTATGCGATAAAACAGAGGAGTGTTTGAATTAGTGAGCTGTTGTTTTGAGGAGTGCGGTTGCCGCTGTGACCAAGCTGCAGATGATGAGTTTGATTTAATAGCAAACAGTGAGCTTGTAAAGCCTATATTGTTACATCGTCTCGCCAGACAAAACATTGGTTGGTTTAGTGATAAGACTATCTGTCATCACCACATCGAAGATTGGAATTTAAATCAAGTAGAAGGGATTTATATCCTTTGGCATAAAAGTGACTATTGTGCAGAGCATGAACGTTTTCACATGCGGGCTCTATATGTAGGGAAAGGTAATATCGGTGCACGTTTTCGCGCTCACTGGAAAAACAAAGATTTTTCTGAGGAGCTGCTTATATATTTCACATACGTGGCTTTGCCAAATCGACTCTCAAAATATATTGAACAGTTGCTACTGGACTTGTATAACTTACCGCTAAACAAATCAGAAAACCCTGGTCGTAAAGTTTTGTGCCAGCATTTTACTCAATTCGAGGTGGATTAATTGCCGCATAACAAGAACATTAAATACGCTCCCTATCGATCGCCGGACTCCGCGTTGCTGCGCCGTTTATGTTGGTGTTAGATGCCTGTATTATTCAAGTCCGGAGTTTTAGTTGGAGATTAGAAAATTAAACACATTGCGTGGGTTGGCTGCATTAGTTGTGTTTATTACTCACTTTAGCGATATAACAAATTGGCTTAATGGAATGTTAGGCGGAGGCTCTGGAGCGTACGGTGTAATGCTGTTCTTCTTGCTGAGTGGCTTTTTAATGTCTCACCTATACCTGACCCAAGAATTCAGCAAAGTTAATATCAAGCACTACTTATTAGCTCGAATCGCAAGAGTAGTTCCATTATTCTTGGTTATTGTACTTAGCTCTTATGTTTTGTCCTTAATCGGCAATGATAGTCTTTATAACATTCCAAATACGAATGCACTGATTAGTCATCTGCTATTTTTATATGGTGATAGCATACTTTGGTCAATCCCCCCTGAAATACAATTTTACTTCATATTTCTGATTTTTTGGTCATTTTCAAAGAATAGGAGAGGCTATATTTACCTTTCAATATTCGCGGTTATGCTCCTACTGTTTTTCGCAAACTTTCCTCGAGTATATGGAGACATAAACGGAGTACGTTACAATTTATTTAATACGTTAAGAAGTTTACCTTATTTTTTTATTGGGGTTATTTTTGGAATGCACTATAAGTCTTTTGAGGTACCGAAATACCTTAAGAAACATTACTTTATTCTAGTGTTACTATTAATACCTGCTATGTACCCAGAAATCTCATCTGTTACGTCTGATGCTAAGACAAGAATGTGGTTAAGCTATGAAGTATTACTTGTAATGAGTTCCCTATTTTTTTGCATTGTATTTTTAGTTCCTGATAACAATGTACTATTAGCTAACAGGTTCGGTGACTTCTTGGGAAAAGTATCTTATTCATTATATTTGCTTCACATGCCAATTATTATTTTTGTAAACAAGCTTAATTTAAATGTTGAATTGAAATTATTATTATCTTTCATTCTAACTGTTTCAGTAGCATTTGTATCATTTAAATATTTTGAAAAGCCCGTTGCTAGGTTCATACGTAACAAAACATTTTACAAGTCGTTTAAAAGGACAAAAAACAGTTGGCTTTTGCTCCTTCGTCGCTAATTTTAGCCAACATATTATTTGCCTCTTAACGAGGCGTTACCAATGTTTGCAATTGGCACTCAGTCAATATAGATGGTTTAACTTACATTATAAATCAGTTATTTATATCGCTAACGGATAAATTGGGTTGTTTCTGGTAAATTCATTATTTTTGTCGGATGGCGTGGCTCCGCCACTTGTCCAACCTACACGGGCACTTATCTGACGAGAGTGGTGATATCACTCCCATCTACACTCGCGCATATTCACTTTATTATTCTTAAAATTAACACCTTCTAATAACAGTTTTTGTCGTTGTTCTTGGTATTTATCACTTCCTTCGGGAAACGATATTTTACCTTGGCTATTAACCACTCGATGCCAAGGGATCGCCGAATCTTTTGGCATCTCTTTTAATAAACGACCTACCAACCTAGCATTATTAGGATAACCCGCAAGTGCTGCTACTTGGCCATAACTGGCAACATTGCCTTTGGGTATACTGGCTATAATAGTGTAAATAACCGTTTCTTTATTAACGTCCATTCTTGCTTAAATACTCCTCACTGAGTAATTTAAATTGCTGCCAGATTTTACGCGCTACAGGCCCATGATGCATAGCATGCTGACGAAAGGCTCTAATTTGCGCACTGAACTGGTGCTCTCTGTCGGTTACAATGATTTGCTGTAATGAGCCAGCGGCTATTTCTTTTTTACAATGCCCTAAACTCATCATTGCCCAACCAGCCCCTGAAAGTAGAAAAGACTTCAAGGTAGATATATCATCAATTTTCATCACCGCAGCCCCTTTTGAATAGGAAAGTCTATCGCTGTCTATGCTCAAGCCACTTTCAAACATAGCCAAACACGGGTAAAGCTGTAATTCATCATAGCTAAGCTGCTTAGGTAAAACCCCTTTAGCTCCTACAATGCCAATATCTAGTTTACCAATGGGTAGACTTTCTAAATCACCAGTTGCATGAAATAAATCAAACCACGGGCCTATTCCAAGCTCGGCTTGACCGGTATTAACTTGTTCTAAAGATACAAACCGCTTACCACTGGTTAAACGAAATTCGGTACTCGAAAAATGCTTAAAAGTATTACTTATGATCTCGTTATAACTTTGCATATGACAAATTTGCTCGTAGCAGACTCTATATTGCGCTTCATTGCCTAATGCCAGCTCTGTTGCGAGCTGAGTAAGTTGCTCATTAGCGGCTAATAGCTGTTTAGCCTCGCGATGAAAAATACGTCCCTTTTCGGTGAGTTGTAAACGATAATGAGAACGGTCTAGTAGGTCAAAGCCTAACTTAGCTTCTAAGTTTTTAATCGCCAATGTGAGCGCTGGTTGCGTTTTATGTAGCTTTAATGCCGCTCCACTTAAACTCGCGCTTTGCACAATAGCATCTAATATTTGTAATTGGTTAAGTTTCATCGGCCACTCAGCACATCATAAGTAAAACTTATTGAGTTTCTAAAATTTAATGAATTTTATTTTATATGTTTGCAGCGTATGCTGCACACACTTATTTAGCCTTTTTTTATCATGGAGATATCATGCCACTGTTTCGCTTATGTTTACTATCTGCGACATTACTAAGTTTAATAGGCTGCTCAGAGCCCGAGAATATAGCTAAAGAAGAGCCTATTCGTCCGGTTAAATTATTTAGCATTGGTCATGATTCACAAACTAACATTCGCAGCTTCCCCGCTGAAGTGGTTGCAAACCAAGGCTCATATCTTGCTTTTAGGGTCAACGGTGAGTTGGTTGAATTTCCTGTATTAGCTGGTGAACAAGTTGAAAAAGGACAACTATTGGCTAAGTTAGATCCTGAGGATTTTCAATTACAATATAACGAACGTAAAGCACGATACGAACTGGCAAAATCACAGCTAAAACGCATTAAACAATTATTCGACAAAAACATCACGAGTCAATCAGAGCTTGATCAAGCGGTTGCTAACGAGCAAGTTGCCGAGTCAGCCTTTAAAATTGCAGAAACCAATTTAGAATACAGTGAGCTTCGTGCTCCTTTTGCTGGCATAGTAGCTAAAGTGTTTGTAAAAAACTTTGAGAGTATTCAAGCAAAACAAAATGTTCTGCGCCTAGAAACTCGCGATTTTATGGATGTAGAAATACAGGTTCCTGAAAAAATCGTGGCGCGCATTCAAAAAGATACCCAATACCAACCTATGG
Source organism: Pseudoalteromonas sp. S1608 (assembly GCF_005887265.1). Classification (GTDB taxonomy): domain Bacteria; phylum Pseudomonadota; class Gammaproteobacteria; order Enterobacterales; family Alteromonadaceae; genus Pseudoalteromonas; species Pseudoalteromonas undina. The sequence goes on along the minus strand of NZ_PNDK01000014.1, from coordinate 222,528 downwards.
TTGAATTTGATGGCTATCACGACAAGCAATACAAACTCACACTAAAAGAATGGGATACTCAAGCCGATCCGGCAACGCTTACCTATAAAGTGGTGTTTTCATTACCGGTGCCAAAAGATTTTAATTTGCTTGCGGGTATGTCTGGGCAAGTGATGATAGATTTAAGTAAAGTAACTCGCTCACAAACTCCCTACACTATTTTACCAATTGAGTCGGTTTTTTCAGATCCGAATAAAAGCCTAAGCGATAATGCTTATGTGTGGGTTTTTAATCAGCAAACTGGCACTGTACATAAGCAAGCAGTGCAAGTAGGTCAATTACATCACGACACTATTGAAGTGCTTAGCGGCGTAAAAGAAGGCCAACAAATTGTGTCTGCTGGTGTTCACTCTTTACAAGAAGGCATGTCTGTTCGCCCTTGGAATAAAGAGCGAGGCTTATAATTATGGGCTTTGCGCAACTATCTATTGAAAAGAAAGTCATTAGCTGGATGTTTACGTTGTTGCTATTAATAGGCGGCAGCGTGTCTTACTTTGATTTAGGCCAGCTAGAAGATCCTGAGTTTACTTTGAAAAAAGCCATGGTAATCACTTTGTATCCGGGCGCATCTCCACAGCAGGTAGAAGAAGAAGTAACATTTCCAATTGAAAACGCCATCCAACAGCTCCCCTATGTTGATTATGTCACCTCTATTTCATCTAATGGTAAATCACAAATTACCGTAGAAATGAAAAGTAACTATCGTAAACAAGAGCTAAGGCAAATATGGGATGAAATGCGTCGAAAAATTAACGACCTAAGTCCGTCGCTGCCAAGTGGTGTTTACCCGAGTAATGTAATTGATGATTTTGCCGATGTTTACGGCGTTATGTTTGCCGTTACTGGCGATGGCTACTCTTATGATGAATTAAAAGACTATGTTGACTATTTAAAGCGTGAACTTGTTTTAGTCAAAGGTGTGAGCAAAGTCACAATTGCTGGGCAACAACAACCACAAGTAATGGTTGAGGTATCGACCCGCAAGCTTGCACAGCTAGGTATTGCACCTAGTCATATTTATGACTTGCTGCAATCACAAAACACGGTGTCTAACGCTGGACGTATTCGTGTCGGTGATGAGTCTATTCGCTTACATCCAACCGGTGAATTTAAAGATGTAACGGAGCTGGAAACCTTATTAATCTCAAAGCCTGGTGCGAGCGAACTAATTTATTTAGGCGATGTTGCACAAGTGTACCGTGAATATGCTGAAGTACCGACCAATATCATTCATTACAATCAACAACAGGCGCTGCTTATTGGTGTTTCGTTTATGTCTGGGGTTAATGTTGTTGATGTAGGTAAGCACATAGATGAACATTTAGCATCTCTTGAATATCAACGCCCACATGGTATTGATATTAGCTCGGTGTATAACCAACCAAAAGAAGTAGAGCAGTCTGTAGATGGTTTTATTGTTAGCTTAATAGAAGCCATTGCAATAGTTATTGTTGTGCTACTTATTTTTATGGGCTTGAAAAGCGGTGTTCTTATTGGCGGTATTTTATTACTGACGGTATTAGGCACCTTTATATTTATGAAGCTGTTTGCAATTGATCTACAGCGTATATCATTAGGCGCGCTAATTATTGCGCTAGGTATGCTGGTTGATAATGCCATTGTTGTTACCGAAGGGATTCTCATCAACCTTAAGCGCGGTCAAACAAAGCTTAAAGCCGCAGTTAATATTGTAGATCAAACGAAATGGCCACTACTTGGCGCAACGGTCATTGCTATAACTGCTTTTGCGCCTATTGGTTTAAGCTCAGATGCCAGTGGTGAATTTGCTGGCAGCTTATTTTGGGTGCTGTTTATTTCATTGCTATTAAGCTGGATCACCGCAATTACCCTCACCCCGTTTTTTGCCCATTTAATGTTTAAAGAAACCGAATTTAAACACGAACATAATCAAGAACATGAAGACCCTTATCAAGGCATCATATTCAATGGTTATAAAGCGATATTAAATTTAGCTATGCGCTTTAGAAAAACAACCTTAGTCCTTATGGTTGCCCTTTTATGCAGCGCTGTAGTGGGATTTGGCTCGGTAAAACAATCGTTTTTTCCAGCCTCAAATACACCGATGTTTTATGTGGATTACTGGCAAGATCAAGGTGCTGATATTCGTGCCACCCTTGAGGGCATAAAACAGCTCGAAGCTTATTTGCAAAAGGATGAACTGGTCACAGAAATAACCAGTACGGTGGGCCAAGGTGCGCCGCGCTTTATGCTAACTTACGCGCCAGAAAAGTCTTATCCTGCTTATGGGCAGTTAATTATTCGTGTCACAAACCGTGATGCGGTCGCTAAAGTAATGCAAAAAGTGCGTGATTACGCACAGCAACATCCGCTGTCAGCAAAGCTAAAAGTAAAACCAATGGAAATTGGCCCGTCAACCGATGCTAAAATAGAGGCGCGGTTTTCAGGCCCCGATCCGGTGATATTAAGACAGCTATCATCTCAAGCAAAAGAAATTATCGCCAAAGACGACGGTGCTTTTAACATTCGCGATGATTGGCGTGCACGCACTAAAATGATTCGCCCCCAATTTAACGAACAAAAAGCACGCCGCTTGGGGATCACCAAGTTTGATCTCGACCAAGTTCTGTTAACGAGCCTGTCGGGTAAGCAGGTGGGTGTTTATCGTGATGGTACGCAATTGTTGCCTATTATTGCCCGCTCACCAGCTAGCGAGCGCCTAAATGTAGACAGTGTTCACGATTTACAAATTTACAGTCCGGTATTACGCGTGTTTGTGCCGGTAACTCAAGTAGTTGATGAATTTATTGTTGAGTGGGAAGACAGCTTAATTATGCGTCGTGATCGTAAACGTACCATAACGGTAATGGCTGATCATGATGTATTGGGTGATGAAACCCCTGCAAAATTATTTGCTCGAGTTCGCGCTGAAGTTGAGGCAATTGATTTACCGCGAGGCTATGAAATGCAATGGGGCGGTGAGTTCGAATCATCAAGCAAAGCGAAAAAGGCTATTTTTGGTTCGTTACCGCTGGGTTATTTAGCCATGTTTGCGGTAACAGTATTACTGTTTAACTCAGTGAAAAAGCCCTTAGTTATATGGGCAACCGTACCATTGGCTATTATTGGTGTAAGCGCAGGCTTGTTAGTAATGAACGCCCCCTTTAGCTTTATGGCGCTACTGGGTTTATTAAGCTTAAGCGGCATGCTGATTAAAAACGGTATTGTATTGGTCGATCAAATAAACTTAGAACTTAGTGAAGGAAAATCACCCTATCAAGCTGTGTTTGACTCAGGCGTAAGCCGTGTGCGCCCTGTAGCCATGGCCGCTATCACTACAATACTTGGCATGATCCCATTATTATTTGACGTATTCTTTCAATCAATGGCGGTCACCATTATGTTTGGCTTAGGTTTTGCCACCATACTAACCCTGATTGTGGTGCCGGTTTTATACACTGTGGTGTTTAGAATTGACTACCCTAAACAGTCTTAATCATTAATAAAAAAACGCAGCCTAGGCTGCGTTGTTTATTTGCTTGATTTATACCAACTTAATTACTTTTTTAAGCTTAACGTGCCACTGCTCTTAGCTTTAGTTCCTGATGCGGAATTGGCTTTATTGGCATTTGATTTACCAACATAGGTCGTTGAACGTTTCTGATATGGCGTATTACGGCTGCTTTTGTTGGCTTGCTTATGTTGTTCGTTGTTCTTTGTACCTCGAGGCTTGTCACCTTGATACTCACGCTTATGCACTGATTTTGCTTGGTTGCTTGTGGTTAGCCCAACGTTATTATTCGATGTACTATCGTCATACAACGAGTGTTCTTGTGTTTTACCTGAATCAGCAATCGAGTCGTTAATAACCGCCATTTCTGCATCGCTTAAGTGACGCCATTGCCCTACCTTCAACCCTTTAAGGGTTACATTCATAATACGCACACGCTTTAATGTAACCACTTCGTAGCCTAAATATTCACACATACGACGGATTTGACGATTTAAACCTTGAGTTAAAATAATAGTGAATTGCTGGGCACCCGTTTGCGTCACTTTACATTTTTTGGTCACGGTATCTAAAATAGGAATACCGTTGGCCATTTTATTCACAAACTGACGGTTAAGTGGTTTATCTACGGTAACCACGTATTCTTTTTCGTGGTTATTGCCAGCACGAAGGATTTTATTAACGATATCCCCTTCATTGGTTAAAAAAATCAACCCCTCTGAGGGCCTATCCAAGCGACCAATAGGAAAGATACGGTCAGGATAATTAACCGCTTTTACAATATTACTTTGAATTTTTCGTTCTGTGGTACAGGTAATACCTACTGGTTTATTGTAAGCAATGTAAACCCGTTTTGGTGGTGCTTTTAATGGCTTACCATCAACCAATACCACATCGCTTTGTGCGACTTTAACACCCATTTCGGGTAATTCGCCATTAACCGTAACACGACCTTGCTCAATATATTTATCGGCTTCACGGCGTGAGCAAAACCCTGTTTCACTAATAAATTTATTTAAACGCTTTAAGTCTGTCATATGGCAAATCTTCTTAAATATAAAGGCGCATAGTTTAAACTACTCAAGCTATTTTTTCGCGCTTAATTTGCGCTAATTTACGCCATAGGTATTCAAGAGGCCCTTGCTTAAAATAACGACAGTAGAGTGCAGTAAACATAAGCTGTACAACCACTAAGCAAATAGCAACAAGCCAATAATCAATGCGGTTAAAACTAAGCGCCCACTGAGGGAAAAGCACTTTAAACAATAATAACTGCATAATGGTTTGGCTTATGTATAAAGTAAACGCTAACCGCCCTACGTGTTGAATGAGCCCCCCTATTTGCGCGCTGTTATTGCATAGTTTAACGATTAAATGAATATAAAGCAGCGCCACACATAAAGCAGCCAATTCATTAACAGGCTCTTGTAACGCATAACCAATACCTTGTTCATATGACTCTAACACTAATCGTAAGCTAGTCAGCAACACACTTAACACAGCAAGTTTAATTAGCCCCGACCTGCTAAATCCATCACTAAACACATTACATTTGTAGGCAACAATACCAATTAGCATAAAGCCAGCACTTGCCCACAGTAATAAAATAGGCACTGTTAGCAACATATAAATGCTCATTGTTATATTTTGGCTAAAATGCGCACCAATACTTTGGTAATAACTATTATATATCTGGTAAAACTCGGGAGAATCCCTATAGAGTGGTTCTTCATTAAGCCCTAACATAAACATTGCTGTGGCAAGTAAAGCGATAAAAGTAAAAAAGGCCGCTTTGCTTTTAAGCTCTTCGTCCGTGTAATCTAAATAGCGTAATACCAGTAATGCTGACACCCCATATAAAAACAAAATGTCACCCGCCCACAGTAACAACCCATGTATTAAGCCAAACACAATAAGCCAATATAGGCGTTTTTTTAATGGCTGAATACATTGCTGACGCTGAAACTGAATATAAAGACCAGCACCAAATAATAACGTAAATAATGTGCGAAACCGCCCTTCAACAAATATAAGGCTTAAGGTGTGTAAAAAATTATCGCTAGCTGGAGGTGTGGTAAGTGGAGTGTAATTGAGTTCAAAAATTGCAAAGGAATAGCAGTTAATAAATACCAGTCCAAGTACTGCTATGCCCCTTATAAAGTCCATATTATAATTGCGCAAACCCTATCCTTTTAAATATTATCTTTGTAGCTATCGGCCCATTTTACAGCTTGTTTGTATAATTTTGGTAAAAAAGCACTGTCTAAATTAATGAGTGATACCGCTTTCTCAAGCGCCCACCAACTTCCGGTTTCATATGCTTTTACCGTTTCAAGAATATAATATAAGTCATTTTTCTCGCCGGTTAGTGCTGCTTTAATTTCATCTGGGAATGGCAGTTTATCAACCAACAAGTCCATTGGCTTATCTAAAATAGCATCAAGCAAAGAAAACAGCCCAGTTAAAAATGCCTCACCTTGAACTTGTTTGGCGACTTTGCTGGCTATTAATTCACAAAAGCGAGCGCGAATAACACACATTTGCATAAGCTCTATCGGCTTAGTGCGCGCGGTGTGTGCTGTAACAATTAGGCTTACAAACTTTTTTAAACGCGCTTGCCCTAAGTAAACCAGCGCTTGTTTTAATGATGATATTTGGCTTTGCAGGGGAAATACACCACTATTTAATAAACGCAATAGTTTGTATGCTAGTGCTGCATCAAGCTCAAATAACCCGGTGATCACTTTCACATCAGGATCTGGCTTCATTACTTCTGAATAAATGGCAATGACAAGACCATAATTATAATGAATATCTTTTTGCTCTATCATTGCGGGGCGGGCAAAGTAATACCCTTGGAAATAATCAAACCCCATTTGGCGAGCTAATTTATATTCTTCATCGGTTTCTATTTTTTCAGCTAACAGCTTAATATTTTTGTGTTTTTTTAGCTTATTGACCACCAGTGGAATTTCATCCAGTGGCGTGAGCCGAATATCAAATTTAATTAAATTAACTAGCTTTAAAAAACGTTCCCACTGCGGTGAGTAAACAAAGTCATCAAGGGCTAATTTATAGTTACTGTGAAAGAGTTTACGGCATAGCTCGTAGGTATCGTCGGTGGGCTCTATGGTTTCGAGTAATTCAATAACCACATCTTTACAGGGTAAAAATTCGCATAAATCGAGTTTTAATGATTCAGGACCAATATTGATCAGTGCTTTTTTACCCGAAGTAATATGGCGAGTACCTAAGTTAAGCTGGTTTTCCATGATCAGGCGAGCCGTTGCTTGACCATCAGAAACACCTGGAAAGCAATTTTCAGGGCTATCGCGAAACAGTAGTTCATATGCGACTACATTTTGATTACGATTAAGGATTGCTTGCCTTGCCACAAATACCGACACATTACCTACTTTTCATTATTTCCACCAGACTAAGTAATTAAAGCGCAAATAGGAACGGATGTCACTGAACTTTAATAAATTTTTTAATATAAGTATGTAATATAATCAGTTACAACGTCATCCCAACCAAAGCGGCTGTTCTTAGCGCTATTTTTTATCGCTTGCCATTGCTTAGGATTAGCGTGATTTACATTCAAGGCCTCAGATAAACTATGCAACAGTGCCTCTGCCTGAGCTAATAAGGTAACACCAGTAAAACTAAAACCAGTCACATTATGCTCAACTGTATCTTTTAAGCCGCCAACACTGTGCACAAGACAAGGCTGACCTGCTCTCATTGCCAGCATTTGACTAATACCACACGGCTCAAAAGAACTAGGCATTAAAAATAAATCCCCTAGTTGATACATTAAATCACCAACACCTTGGCCATAACCTTTTAAAAACAATAAATTGCTATTTCGTGCCATCGCAGTGGTAAATAATTGTTCTAGTTTTTTATCGCCCGAGCCCAATACAATCAAACGACCATTATATTGGTTTATAACCTTGCATACCTCATCAATAGTTAAACTATCGTTGTATGGCTGGCACAGCAGCAATACTTTTTGCTCGGTGAGCCGCCCTACACTGGTCACTAAAGGCCCTTGCTGCTCTGATGCCATAAATTGTAAAACCCGTTGGTGAGCAATATAGTGGCTGCTTTCTAAGTGTACGTTTTTTGCCATCCAACTAAAAAGCGTAGCTTCTATCTGCTCTAAAAGCTCGCTAAGCGTTGCCTGCTTCGGGTGTTGAGTTGTGTAATCACAGCCGTTGAGGATCCCAATCAGCTTGCCCTGCTCAGCCGCTTGTTGTAAATCACGCTCAAGTCCTTCACCACCAAAAAAGCCGCCTGCATCGTTACTCGCAATCTGCACTTCTTGACTATAAGTGGGTGAAACCACATGTACTTTATCGGCTAAATTAATAGCACTGCGCATGGGGTTAAAGCAATGAGGGTAACGGGGATCACAAAGCAATTGGCCATCATAACTTAATGAGGGAAACCACGCTTCTAAGCTAGAGTCATCGTCTTTAAAAGGGCGAATACCTTGTAAGGCTAAGTTATGAACCGTGTACACCAAGCGCAGCTTAGCAAGTTTACGATAGCGAGGCTCAAATTTTAGTAACACCGCCACACAAGCACTGTGCCAGTCGTGTAAATGTAACGTGTTTGGTTGTTTTAAAACCCCTTGTAAAAGCGCTTCACAAATCGCGGCATTAAACAGTGCAAACTTACTCGCATCAGTAGCAAATGGACGATTGTCATCATCGTTGCAATACACACTATGTGATTGGCTGAACAAAGGGTGGCTTATTACTATTTGCCTCACTGCATTTTGCGTTTGTGGAATTTCAAACAGCGATAAAACGTGAGAGGCTGAATTAAACGCAACGTTGACTTCACCAATAAAACGGCGCTCACCCAATTCAAAGCCATAATCAGGAATTACCACATCAATCGTTAGTCCCTGTGCCGCTAACGCTTTAGGTACGTCACGTATGACATCGGCAACACCACCGACTTTGGCATTAGGTAACGCATCATTTTCTGCGGCAACCATTAATACATGCATTTATTTACTCTTATAGTTAGCTGCAAGGCTTTCGCCTTGCTATTTAATTATTGATTTAACTTAGTGTCTAACTTTGTCAGCATCTCGCGGGTTACCAAAACAATTCCCTTTTTAGATACTCTAAAACCATTGGCTTCGTCGGTTTTACGATCATAACCAATTTCTAATCCTGGGGGGATCTCACAGCTTCTATCAATAATGGCACGTTTTATTTTACACCCACGGTTAACTATAACACCGGGTAAAATAACCGACTCTTCAATAGTACAATATGAGCGAATATGTACATTAGAAAACAGTAATGACTTTCTCACTAATGAACCTGAAATAATACAGCCGCCCGATACGGTTGAATCAACAGCCATACCTCGACGATCGTCATCATCAAAAATAAACTTAGCTGGAGGAAGCTGCTCTTGGTATGTCCAAATTGGCCAAGTAGGGTCGTACAAATCCAATTGAGGCTCAGGCATAACCAACTCCATGTTCGCTTCCCAAAATGAATCTAAAGTCCCTACATCGCGCCAATAAGGTTGCCCTACTTGTGCAGGATCTCTAAATGGGTAAGCAAACACATTATGCTCTTCGATAATGGCGGGAATAATGTCATGACCAAAATCACGTCCTGAGCCTTCGGTTTGTGAATCTTTTTGTAATTGCTCAAATAAAAACTCAGTATTGAATACGTAATTACCCATTGACGCTAAACACGTACCTGGTTTGCCAGGCACAGAGCTTGGTTCAGCTGGTTTTTCGTCGAATCGCCGCACTCGATTTTCTTGATCAACGGTCATTACACCAAAGGTGCCTGCTGCTTCTTCAACCGCGACTTCTAAACAGCATACGGTCATATCGGCACCATTTTCGACATGCTTTGCTAACAAACCGCCGTAATCCATACGATATACATGATCGCCTGACAAAATCATTACATATTTAGGTAGTTCATGGCGAATAATATCCATATTTTGAAATACCGCATCGGCAGTACCGCAATACCATTCATCACCATTGCGCTGTGATGCAGGTAAAATCTCAACAGACTCGCCTAACTCCTTTTTAAAGTGTCCCCATGCACGATTTACATGGCGTATTAGCGAATGAGATTTATATTGCGTTGCAATCCCTACTCGCCTTACACCAGAGTTAATACAATTTGATAGTGGAAAATCAATAATACGGTGCTTACCGCCAAAATAAACGGCTGGTTTTGCTCGCCAGTCTGTTAGCTCATGCAGACGAGAACCTCGTCCGCCGGCTAGAATGAGTGCATAGGTGTCTCTGGTTAAATTACTTATATAGCGATTTGCATAACTGGGCATATTACTCTCTCCATTTAGTGTCAGCTATTAGTGTCAGTGTTTGTTTTTACTGTTTGCTGTGAAGTATCTAGTGGGGTTAAGTGCCATATGTCATCACAATATTGGCCTATTGTTCTGTCACTAGAAAATAAGCCACTGGCCGCGGTATTTAAAATACTCATTTGAGTCCAGTGGGTTTGATCAGCGTACGCTTTATCCACTTCACGCTGCGCTGCAATGTAACTGGCAAAGTCATGTGCGGTTAGCCATGCATCGTCTTTGCTTTTAATGCCGCTAATGACATCATCAAATAAGCCGGGTTCAAATAGATTAAAATGACCACTTTCAAGGAGATGCATCACGCTATTTAGATCTGAGTTATTCGCAATAATTTCACTGGGATTATAATGCGCTCTAATTTCGTCAATGTGCTCGGCTTGTGCGCCAAATAAGAAGAAGTTTTCAGCTCCTACTGCATCGCGGATTTCAATATTCGCGCCATCTAACGTGCCTATTGTGAGCGCACCATTCATCATAAACTTCATGTTGCCGGTACCGGATGCTTCTTTACCTGCTGTAGAAACTTGCTCCGACAAATCTGTTGCAGGACATATAGTTTCCATGGCGGTTACATTATAATTAGGTAAAAACGCGACTCTTAGAAAAGCAGATACCTGTGGGTCTTTGTTGATCACCTCAGCAACATTATTAATCAGTTTAATAATTTTCTTCGCCATCATATAACCAGGTGCGGCTTTACCTCCGAGTAATACACACCGAGGTACCATGCCTTGTGTATCGCCACGACGAATGCGGTCGTATAAATGAATAACATGTAGCACATTGAGTAACTGGCGCTTATATTCATGAATACGCTTTACCTGCACATCAAATAGCATATTTACATCAAACTCGACGCCACACTTTTGTTTTACTAAATCGACTAAACGCTGCTTGTTTTGCCGTTTTGCCTGCTGCAATGTTACGTGCAATTGCGGATCATCATAAAAACGGCGTAATTGGCTAATTTTTGCAAAGTCGCCTACCCAGTCTTTTCCTATTTTCTCGCTAATAATATGGCTCAGACCCGGATTACAATAAGCAAGCCAACGCCTTGGTGTCACCCCATTGGTTTTGTTATTAAACTTTTCAGGCCATAATGAGTAAAAATCTTTAAACAAACCCGCAGTTAATAACTGGGTATGCAGTGCGGCTACGCCATTGACTGAATAACTACCAACAATGGCTAAAAAAGCCATGCGAATTTGCGGCTCTTCGCCCTCTTCAATTAATGATAAGTCTCGTTGCTTTTGCACATCACCCGGCCAATGCCTTGCAACCTCTGCTAAGAAACGGGCATTAATTTCATAAATAATTTCTAAAATACGTGGTAATAATTTAGCAAATAACCCCACTGACCACTTCTCTAATGCCTCCGGCAATAAAGTGTGATTTGTATAAGCCATGGTTTTGGTTGTGATGTTCCATGCCTGATCCCAGTCGAGTTCATGGTCGTCAACTAAAATTCGCATCAGCTCTGCCACGGCAATACTAGGATGAGTGTCGTTAAGCTGAAAAACATGATGCTGAGCAAAATCAGTAAAATTATCTCCGTATTGCTCAATCCACTGGCTCAGTACATCTTGAATGCTTGCCGATGATAAAAAGTATTGCTGGCGTAAACGCAGTTCTTTACCATTTTCACTGCTGTCGTTAGGGTACAACACCATGGTTATTTGCTCTGCGAGGTTTTTTTGTGCCACCGCTTCTGAATAACTACCGGCATTAAATTCGGCTAAATTAAATTCATCTGTAGCTTCAGACTTCCAAAGCCTAAGGGTATTAACAATATTATTTTTATAGCCCGGAATAGGAACATCATAAGGAACCGCAAGCACATCTTGGGAGCTAATCCACTGGCGATGTTCACGGCCAAATTTATCAGTATAACTTTGTACATAACCCGAGAACTTAACTCGTTTAGCTTGCTCTGGAGCGCTCAATTCCCAAGGGTGACCTTCGCGTAGCCAGTTATCTGGCTGCTCAATTTGGTTGCCTTCTTTTATTGATTGATTAAACATGCCGTATTCATAGCGAATTCCATAACCCACTACTGGCAGCGCTAAACTCGCGCAACTATCTAAAAAGCATGCCGCTAAGCGCCCCAAGCCACCATTACCTAAGCCAGCATCATGCTCTGCTTGTTCTACATTTTCCAACTCAGTACAGTAAGCTTGCAGTGCAGTACTTACCTGAGATTCTAAATCAAGGTTGAGTACCGCATTACCCAGTGCTCTACCCATTAAAAACTCTAGCGATAAATACGCTGTTTTACGGCGTTTTTGTTGTTTAATTTGCTGATTAGTTTCTCTGCAACGCGCAACGAGTCTATCTCTTATTGTCAGCGCCAATGCATGATATAAATACAACTGCGACTCTCCCACCACATCACGCCCTAAGGTGTAATAAAAGTGGCGAGTTAAATCATCACTTAAGGTACTTTCATCAATAACCGGGCCTTCTTGCCAGCCTTTTACCACACACACTTGCTCGTCTTGCTTAGTCATAATCTTCGCCTTCTAAATTGGCACTAAAAACCCAACTACTTTGTGCTGAAATATTCACGGTTGCATCTTCTTCAACAACAGTTGATGCGTTATTTACGCTTGATAACACTAACGCCCATGTCGCAGTAATGGGCGATTGTGGTAATTGGCAGACCACGGGCTGTTTACTGGCGTTTAAAATAATTAATAAGGCGTGCTTATTTTGCTTATCAAGTAAGCTATACATTAAAAATTGTCGCGTATCTTCATGCCAATGTGTTTCATCCATTTTTTTACCTTGCTCGGTGAACCACTTAACGGTGAAACGTTCATCAATATCATCTAAAAACACACTGTGTTTAAACGCACTGTGACCGTGCCTAATTTTTAATGCATCATCTATAAACTGAATTAAGCAATGGTTTAGTTGTGAGTCTTTCCATGCCAGCCAGCTTGTGCGGTTATTCTGGCAATAAGCGTTATTATTACCACCTTGAGAATGGGCCATTTCACTGCCAGCGGCTATCATTGGCACCCCTTTAGAGAGTAGCAAGGTAAGTAAAAAGTTTTTTTGTTGTTGGAGCCGTAAGTTTATTATTTCAGGATCGCTACTAAATCCCTCAACTCCGCAATTAAACGAATAATTAGCGCTGTGGCCATCTTGATTGTTTTCACCATTTGCTTGGTTATGTTTGTGCTCATAACTGACTAAGTCGGCAAGGGTAAAACCATCATGACTGGTAATAAAATTAATACTATTAAGCGGGCCGCGGTTACTGTGTTCAAAAATATCAAAGGAGCCATGTAAACGCTTAGCTACATCACTAATAATGCCTTTTTCACTTTGCCAAAAGCGTTTAATCACATCACGGTATTGATCATTCCACTCACGCCAAGGAGCAGGAAAAGCACCTAACTGATACCCGCCAGGGCCTATATCCCACGGCTCACTGATCAGTTTTACTTTATTTAATATAGGATCTTGTGCAACGGCCTGTAAAAACGTATGAGAGGCACTAAAACCCGTGCTTGAACGCCCTAAAATGGTGGCTAAGTCAAATCGAAAGCCATCAACCCCCATAACTTCCACCCAATAACGCAAGCTATCAAGAACCAATTGCAAGGTTTTTGGATGATCAATATTTAAGGTGTTACCACAGCCAGTATCATTTATATATACATTGGGCTGCCCATTAATAGTGCGATAATAAGTGAGGTTATCGAAGCCACGTAAAGACAATATAGGTCCATCACTGCCGCCCTCAGCAGTATGGTTGTATACAACATCTAAAATAACTTCAATATTGGCGCGATGTAGTTCGCTGACCATCTGTTTAAATTCGTTTATATCGTCATTAACCAAATAGTCTTTGTGGGGAGTAAAAAAATTGATGCTATTGTAGCCCCAGTAATTTTGCAGGCCTTTAGTAATTAAAAACTGTTCACTTATAAACGCATGCACAGGCAAAAGCTCAATAGCGGTCACCCCTAAACTTTTTAAATGCTCAATAAAGCACGGGTGGCTTAGGCCTAAAAACGTGCCTTGCTGTACTTTTGGAATACCTGGATGACGACACGTAGCACCTTTTACATGACACTCATAAATTACCGTATTAGCCCAGCTATGCTGTGGCTTTTTATTGGTATAAGCAACCGATGTAGTCACTTTAGATTTAGGCATATCTATCGCATTATTAACCTCGCTTTTAGTGCCTATCGGCATTTGTCCGTAATGGCGCTCGCTCCAAGTAAACTCGTTAAACAAGTCTTTTGCATAAGGGTCAATCAGTAATTTATGTTCATTAAATAACATACCTTTTTCATGGTTATACTCACCATCAACCCTAAAGCCATATAATGCGCCAGCGCTCAGTGGTGCAACGTGAATACTCCACACCCCGCCTTCATTAATATTCATCGCTATTTTTAATATTTCTGTATGGCCACTTTTATCAAATAAACAAACAAAAGCTTGGCTTGCATTAGGGGCGTATAAGGCAAAGTTGACGCCGTTGTTTTGTACAGTCGATCCCAATGGAAGAGATGCACCATGGGTAACCTCAAAGCAATTACTCATCATTCACCTTTTGTAAGTAAACAGTGGTTAAGCCACCCATCTGTAATGTAATACTGTGATCAAAGCCATGGCTTGGTTGATTAATTGAATGAATAAGTTGGCTTGGCTCATCAGTGATATTAATGCCTGAGCCAAAAAAACATGACTCATCAGTATTTAATATCACCTTATAACTGCCTTTAGCAGGCACGCCTAAAGTAAAATGTTGATAAGCAGTTGGGGTAAAATTAGCGACAATAACCATAAAATCGTCAGCGCTTTTAGCATAACGAATAAAGCTAAATATACTTTGCTGACTGTTATCATTATCTATCCATGAAAAGCCTGTAGCACAGCTATCAAGCTCATAAAGTGCTGGGTGGGCTTGGTACACATGATTAAGGCGTTTAACCGTATCTTGAATACCTTGATGACTTTGATGCTCAAGCAAGTGCCAGTCTATTGAATGGTCATGATCCCACTCTTTTCGCTGTGCTATTTCGGCGCCCATAAACAGAAGTTTTTTTCCTGGATGCGCCCACATAAACGCATAATAAGCCCGTAAATTAGCAAACTGTTGCCAATCGTCACCGGGCATTTTGTTTAGAAGTGAACCTTTACCGTGGACTACTTCATCATGACTCAGTGGTAAAATGTAATTTTCACTAAAAGCATACACCATAGAAAATGTCATTTTATGATGATGGTATTTCCTAAATAGTGAGTCTTGCTGCATGTAATGGAGGCTGTCGTTCATCCAGCCCATATTCCATTTGTAACCAAAGCCCAAACCATTATGCTCAACGCTTTGCGTTACTCCGGGCCACGCCGTTGACTCCTCAGCCACCATCATAATACCGGGGTTATTTTTATAACTGCGTATGTTTACTTGTTTAAGGCACTCAATTGCCCCTAAGTTTTCTCTGCCACCGTAGCAATTAGCTACCCATTGCCCTTCTTTTCGGCTGTAATCAAGATACAACATAGATGCCACTGCATCTACTCGCAGTCCATCTATGCCAAATTGACTGAGCCAATACATCGCATTCGATATTAAAAAGCTTTTAACTTCAGGGCGATCGTAATTATAAATATAGGTATTCCAATCAGGGTGAAACCCTTGACGCATATCAGCATGTTCATATAAATGAGTGCCATCAAAACAATGTAACCCATGAGGGTCGCTTGGAAAGTGCCCCGGCACCCAATCGAGTAAAATACCGATATTGGCTTTATGGCATTGCTCAACTAAGTATTTAAAGCTGTTGTAATCACCAAAGCGGCTTGTAGGCGCAAACAAGCCTACCGGCTGATACCCCCATGAGCCATCAAACGGGTATTCACTAATAGGCATAAGTTGTAAATGCGTAAACCCCATTTTAACCACGTAACTTACAAGCTTATCTGCCAGTTCGCTGTAGCTTAAATAACGATTATGCTCAGCGCGTTGCCAAGAACCTAAGTGCACTTCATAAATACTAATAGCGGCATCAATATGATTACGCTTTTGCCTATTTTTGATCGCTTGTTCACTAAGCGTAATAGAGGTGGGTTTGTATTGTAAAATGCTTGCTGTACCTGGCGCTTGCTGCATTTTAAAAGCAAAGGGATCGGCTTTATCTAAAACTTCACCACTGAGTGTGGTGATAGCAAATTTGTAGCACATATCGGCGCACAGCCCCGGGATAAATAACTCCCATACTCCACTAGCCGGATGAAATCGCATAAAGTGACGATTGGACTGCCAAAAGTTAAATTCACCAATCACTGAAACGCTGGCAGCATTTGGCGCCCACACACAAAAACGAACACCGTCAACGCCCTGTTGAGTAATAAATTGCGCGCCTAAGTGCGCATAAGCATGCTCAAGACTCCCTTCATTGAACAAGTACATTGCTTGCTCATCAAGGGTACTACTAAAACTGTATTCATCGTAAATGGTAATATTATTGCTTTTATAGCTAACATGACATTGATACATACTGCTCGGCATGCTTGATAGCTCAGCTATAAATAAATCACTTTGTTTATAGCGCAATGCAGTAATTGTTTGATCACCAATTAACAATTCAACCTGCAGTGCTGCTGGCAAATACACTCGAATTTCTATGCCGCTTTGTGTACTGTGCGCTCCTAAAAAACTAAACGGGTCTTTAAAGCGTCCTGCTGCGAGCGCAGTAACTTGTGCGTCATAATCAGCCAAAGGCGCTGATTTCATATTTTTTATACTGCCCATTTACCCATTCCTCATTGAATGTATTGCAGTCAAAAGTGATGCATTATCAGTAAAAATATCCTCGCACGTATGTGTTAACATCCGTCTCCAATTGGGATATTCTTTATCTGTACCCGGAATATTAACTGGGTAGCATTGTTTGTCTAAGTCATCAATTTGTAGGGCAAATAATCGCGATGGCGACTTTGCTAAACACAAAGCCAGCGCGCTATAAATCGCAAAAGCATCGGTGTTTAATGACATGTCAGAATGTGTGTCTTGTGCATTAATAAAATCAACTAACCGTTGTTGCTCTTGTTGACGTTGCAGCACTAGCTGCTGGTGTTTAGCGGCATCAATCAGCTGATACTGTTGTTTGAGGGTTAAATCACTATGCTGCCACCAGCCAACAAATGGCGGTACGTCATGATTTGCAATCATCAGCAGGCATTGTTCGCTAAGCTCATCACGATTAACAAATTCATCATTTTGTTGTTTTTCGAAATAAAATAAACTGTTTGAAAAAATTCCACTGCTCACCAGCGCTTCTTTTACTTCAGGTGGCACAACACCTAAATCTTCGCCTATCACGACAGCCTTATTTAGGTGAGATTCTATTTTCAAAATAGCTAACAAGTGCTCGAATGGATAGTAAACATAGCAACCATCTTGGCTGTTATTATTGTTAAAGCACCACCATAAACGTCTAATTGCCATAACATGATCAATGCGTAATCCACCCACAGCATTCATATTGGCGCGTATAAGTGAGCGGTAAAAATAATAGTTATTGTCAGCAAGGCGCTGAGGATTTATTGCTGGCAAACCCCAATTTTGGCCACTTTCAGCCCAAGGATCTGGTGGAGCTCCCACAGTCGCATCTTGGCTAAACAGTTTCTGCTGATGTTTATATTCGCTGCCCTCTTTGGCACAGCCAACTGCTAAGTCGTTAATCAAACCAATCGCCATTCCTTGGTCGATACAATGTTGTTGGCACAGTATGAGTTGGCTATGTGCTTGCCATTGCAGGTAATGGTCGAATGTCGGTTCTGTGGTTTCTAGCATAGCAAGTACATCACGGTGCTGTTTACAAAATGCAGTAAACTCGTTATGCCGTGCTTGACTACCCTGTTGTTGAAAATGTACAAAAAGCAGTTTAAAGGCATTATATTTCTGCTCAGTAACCGTTTTATAATTAATAAAGGCTTTATCTTGCTCGCTGTGCGACGTTAAACAACAAGAGGATAAGTAATCATCTAAAGCGGGGTTGTTAATACTATCTGGCGATAAGTTAATTGCTATATACAATGGATTGAGTAACGCGCGGTTACTGGGGTTATAGGGACTAGCGCACTCTGGGTTATCTGCAAATAATAAGTGCAGAGGATTAAGTAAAATATAATCCATTTTTTGTTTTGCACATAACGTGGTTAATTCAAGTAAATCATTAAAATCACCAATTCCCATTCCGGCTTGGTTTTTTAATGTATATAACTGAATTGATAAGCCAAGGCGTTTACTATCGGCAATTTGATAAACTTGTTTAGGGATAGACCAAATTTGTGTACTTGCTGATTGTTCACCCGTGGTTAGAAACGCATCATAATAACCCGTAGGTAAATGGGTAAGTGGCAACGCTATTTCAATATAACGGCAGTCATTTAAAAAATACTCGCCTAATGGCGCATAGTCAGCTATTTGTTCGAATTGCAGCTTTATATTTAATGCAGGTATATTAAGCGTAATTTTATGGTGCGCGTCGGCTTCTTTAATACGTACTTTAAGCACATTGCTAGGCTGTTTTACTAAGCTAACAGCCGGTGCAAGCGTTAACCAAGTGGCCGCATCTAATTGATAATTTAACTTATCTATTTGCGCTGCATCACTGGTGTCAACGCCACAACACTGCAAGGCTAACTTGCGCGTTTGTTCGCTAAAAACAACGTGTTCACCAGTGTACTTAGTGTATTCATAGCCTATTCCATGCAAATAAAATAATTGCGATAGTGCGTCCATTCACCAACCTTAATTAATGCGTTGTGTATTTACTATACTGTTCTCTGAACCAAAATTATTAGCCCGATAACCATCAGCCTGATGGTCGTTATCCCACTGCTTACCATTAATCAAATAACGAAAGTGAAACTCTTTATCAACAGGCAAACGCTGTTTACACTTAAACACACCCAACTTTTTATTCAGTTTCATTGGCACTGGCTGCCAATCATTAAACTCCCCAAGTAAACAGACATCATCAGCATCAGGATGAGAAAATTCAAACGTGACTTCTGCTTCGTTTTTTGTCTTAAAAAAGCGTTTATTCAACATAATAGGCTCCAACTAAACCGTAAGGGTTATTCATCTTTGCCACAGGCCAAACAGCTTAAATAGGCGATGTGGAATCCATTCATTCACATAAAAACAAGCTTAAAGTTAAACAAAACTTTATTTACGCATTATTACAGTGCGTTATTTATTTTACCGCACTAGGTTGGTGCAGTTTTCAACCATTTTAAACAGGTTTTTAGGTAAGCTCTTTAACTGAGCAATTTTTAAACCAACTACACCCGATTAAATTTCTTTTACAACAATTCACACATAATCGTTTTTTATTACCGCATTGAGGTTAAAAAACCTTTAGCTTAACCACATCATCAGCGATAATAATTATCTACCTAGCCAATGCCGATAAATATTTAAAAACTATGATTAAAAAAAGCATTCTTATTACCTCTGTTATTGTTTTTCTCACTACCATTGCTGTTGTGGGTAGTTCAATTTATACACTATATAGTAAAAAGCTTGTCTCTGTAGACCCAAAGTTAAAAGAAATTTCCGGCATTGAGTTTGATAAATATAAACGTCTTTGGGCTATTAATGACAGTGGCGACGAACCTAAGCTATATAGACTCAATGACGATGGCTCTATCGCTAAAGAAATTTTAGTCAGCAACGCAAAAAACATTGATTGGGAGGACATGACACAAAATAACTTTGGTCATTTTTTCTTGGGTGACTTTGGTAATAATAAAAATGAACGTAAGTGGCTAACCATTTATAAAATAGAAAACCCGATTGATATTAAAACAAATACCACTGAAGCCGAGATAATTAAATTTACCTACCCAGAATTAGACGGCAGTCCAATACAACCTGATCAACGCAATTATGACTTAGAAGCTTTTGTCGCTTTTGGCCGGCACTTATATTTATTTACTAAAAACCGAACTGAACCCTTTGATGGTATTACCAATGTTTACAAAGTAGGCGATCATGCAGCAAATTTTGACGCCCAGCTAATTGACTCATTTAGAACCTGCACCACCATGGAAAAGTTATGCTGGATCACCTCTGCAGCACTTAGCCCAGATAGAAAAAAACTTGCGCTACTAGACTCAACCAGCATTTGGCTGTTTGAAAATTTTAAAGGGGATAAGTTTTTCTCTGGTGATGTGTCTAAAATTGATCTTGGTATTGTGACCCAAAAAGAAGCGATCACGTTTTATGATGATAATACAATTGCCTTTACCGATGAGGAATTTAAAGGCATTGGCGGTAATGTTTATTTTTTAAAGCTCGATCAAGTTACTAAGGTAAAGGTACAGCGAAGCCACGCACAAGCCCAGTAGGTTAAAATAAATCTATTTCTGAATCGTTTTCTTGTACGTTGATTAGCTGTTCAGCGATTAAATCTTCGTATACACAAAACTTATCTCGGCCATTATTTTTAGCGTAATACAGTGCTTTGTCGGCGCTTTCTATTACAGTGATTGGGAAATCATAAGGGCTAATACGTGCTAAACCAGCACTGATCGTCATGTTTTCAACAAAAGGAAACGAAGTATTTCTGACGAGTTGTAAAAATTCTGCCATTTTATTACATATGGAATCTGCATCAATGGGCTCAAAAACAATCACAAATTCTTCACCACCAAAGCGAAAAATTAAATCGGTTGAACGAAAAAAGTGACGCATTTTTTGCGCTAATATCAGCAGTACTTCATCACCGCAAATATGACCATACTTGTCGTTTATATTTTTAAAATGATCAATATCTAAAATAGCTAACCAAGATGTAGATGCGTATTTTTGTTGCCTTTTACCCTCATCTCGAGATGAACTGTGGACTTTTAATACTTGTTTTTCAATCAGTTGTTTTATTTTTTTCTCAAAAGTTTGTCTATTTAATAGTCCTGTTAATTTATCTCTTTCGTTTTCATGAAGAATCACTAAATAATTTTCAAAAATACGACAAAAAGCATTTAACATCACCTGGGCTGGACTATCTAGGCTGTTTGAAACCACAGAAATTGCGGCGACTGTTTTCTCTTGGCGGGTAATGGGTAACCAACGGCGTTCGATGCCATCTGTTGATTGCACCGTGATAATGCAAGCAGAACGTAAGCAGGATAAAAGCTCATCCTCGGGGTGTGCAACAATTTGTCGTTGTACCCACTCAAATTGCTTTTCACCAGTCACTTTCAAACAAAGGCTTTGTTCAATGGTAAGTTGACCCTGAACTTCTATGTCTTTATAAACTGAAACTTCTTTACACCCAATAAACTCTTGGATGGTCGATATCAAGCTGTATTCAAGTGAGTCTACGTCTCTGTTTTTTGTTATTTTGATAACTGAGTTTAGTAAATTTTCTTGCATTGTACTCCCTAAAGCAAACTGGGCATTAACAACTCATAAATTCAGCATAGACCACAGGGTATAATATGCTAATTAAAATATTGAAATACCAATGTCACCCAGTCTAATAGGGAGCTTTGGGTGAACTTTGAACAAAATATAACTTAGCTATTCGTCATGCAATTTATAAACTTTTCAGATACGAGCGTTATGGCAACCTTATCAGTGTACATAGCCTGACTATTTTTTGTAATAAAGTCAGCACATTGCGCTTGTGATTGTTTGAATTTTTGCTTACATGAGTTTACTGACTCACCAATAACTTCTTGATAAATACTTTCATCACATAAGCTATTGGCAAACTGACTCGCGCCAGTAATAATCTCATCAATATTGACGGGTGAGGATTCTAGTTTGAAAAATATGTCGCTGTAAGTTTCAACCGTTATGTTATCGCTTGAGTCAAATAAAGTGGCCTTTGCACTTAAATATGAGCCACCTATTATTAATAGGGCTGCAGCAGCTAGTGTTGTGTATTTCATAACATTTCCTTGTAATGTTTTTGAGCTGTTTTGCCAAAACGTCCTGTTTCTCACATTGTAATCAACTAGTGTTCTTGCATGTAATAACTATACTTATCAGGTTTGTTTAGTATTGGAGGATTGTGGCAAATGCAGGGGCGAAAAGCCTATTGATTTGGTCAAAAACAATCCTTGTTTCTAATAACGAGGAGATTACAATTAAGTGAGCCTAAATGCAAATAATTAATACTCACTGAATGGTTAGAAATAAATCTAATTAACGCTTAAATTTGGTTTCTAAAATTACCGATGAACGAGTGCGCTCTACCCCATCTAAATTACCTATATCGTCTAATAAGTGGCTTAACTGCTCGAGGTTTTGAGCTTCGACAATGGCAATTAAATCAAACTCACCGCTAATTGCATACAACTGAGATATGGCATCTATTTGTTTTAACTCTACGTTGGTTTTAGTCGTTAGCTTTTGTTTGACCTTTATTGAGACATGTGCAGAAACTAAGCTATTTAAAAAATCATCTCCAAAGTCAACGTTATACCCTTTAATAACCCCACTTTGCTCCAACTTAAGCATGCGACTTTGCACTGTTGAGCGGGATAAATTTAAATGCCTTGCAAGGTCAGAAATACTTGCTCTAGCGTTCGTTTTTAATACTGATAGTAGCTTTTTATCTTGGGGAGTTATCATAATGCTAATAAGGTTCGTTATTTTGACTATTATTCTAATCATTTTTCACAAAATAGCACTGCAAATTTAATCCATAACCTTTGATAATGACATTTTTAATAAGTATGAACGCATTGTATTGCTGAATAAGCCTGTTTTCAGCAACGTTTTTTATGTGATTAATTTAGGTGTAAAAATGCAAGTAACCAGAGATTTATTTAACGACGTAATGGTCCCTAATTACAACCCATCTGCAGTTATTCCCGTTCGTGGTGAAGGCTCACGCGTGTGGGATCAAAATAACAACGAATTTATCGATTTTGCCGGTGGTATTGCGGTTAATTGTTTAGGTCATTGTCACCCTGCATTAGTGGGCGCACTAAAAGAGCAAGGCGAAAAAATTTGGCACTTAGCAAATGTAATGACCAATGAGCCAGCACTTCGCTTAGCTAAGAAAATGGTTGATGCTACCTTTGCAGAAAAAGTTTACTTTGCAAACTCAGGAGCTGAAGCAAACGAAGCGGCTTTAAAGTTAGCGCGTCGCTTTGCCTTGGACAAATTTGGTGCTGAAAAGTCTAAG
The DNA here is from genome assembly GCF_005887265.1 of Pseudoalteromonas sp. S1608. Lineage (GTDB taxonomy): Bacteria > Pseudomonadota > Gammaproteobacteria > Enterobacterales > Alteromonadaceae > Pseudoalteromonas > Pseudoalteromonas undina. The sequence continues at coordinate 199,437 of NZ_PNDK01000014.1, read as the reverse complement.
ATCATCGCTTTTAATAAAGGCTTTCATGGCCGTACTTTCTTCACTGTAACTGTAGGTGGCCAAGCCGCTTATTCTGATGGTTTTGGGCCAAAGCCTGCTGATATTGTTCATTGTGACTACAATGATATTGCTGCCTTTGAAGCCTTAATTGGCGATGATACCTGTGCAGTAATGATGGAGCCATTACAAGGTGAAGGCGGTATTGTGCCACCAACCAATGAGTTTGCACAAAAAGTACGTGAGCTGTGTACTAAACACAACGCACTGCTTATTTTTGATGAAGTGCAAACCGGCGTTGGCCGTACAGGTCACTTATACGCATACGAAGGCCTAGATGTTGTTCCTGACATTTTAACCACGGCTAAAGCATTAGGTGGCGGTTTCCCAATTGGCGCTATGATCACGACTACTGACATTGCAGCACACCTAAAAATAGGGACTCATGGTTCTACCTACGGTGGTAACCCATTGGCATGTGCTGTTGCAGAAGCTGCATTTGATACAGTAAATACCCCTGCGGTTTTAAATGGCGTAAAAGAACGTGAACAAATGTTCCGTGATGGTCTAAATGCCATTAACGAAAAATACCATGTATTTAGTGAAATCCGTGGTAAAGGCTTACTTATTGGTGCTGCATTAAATGAAAAATTTGAAGGCCGTGCTCGCGACTTCTTAGTTGCAAGTGCTAATAACGGTTTAATGAATTTAGTAGCCGGAATGAACGTTATCCGCTTTACACCTTCATTAGTGATCCCATTTGAGGATATTAAGGAAGGCTTAGCTCGCTTTGAAAAAGCAGTAAGCGAAGTTGTAAACGGTTAATCACTAAGTAAAACATATAAAGCCCTGAGATAAATGTTTACCTCAGGGCTTTATTGGAGCAAGTAGTTAATGCAAGTATTACGTCCTATTACTGTCAATGATTTTGCAGCACTAAAAGAGATTGCCATTGAATCAGGCCATGGTTTTACCTCTTTACCTGTCGATGATGGACAACTACAAGAAAAAATAGACCGTGCACAAAACAGCTTTACTAAAAATGTAAATAAGCCTATCGATGAAAGCTATTTATTTGTTTTAGAAGACAGTGACACTGGCAAAGTAATTGGTACTACCGCCATAGAAGCGGCCGTCGGTTTGTCTGTGCCTTTGTATCACTACCATTTAGGTAAAACTGTCCATCATTCACCCACCTTAAACGTTTACAATACCGTTGATATTTTAAGTATGTGTAATGACTACACAGGCTGCTCAGAAATATGTACTTTATTTTTACGTGAAGACAGCAGAAAAGGCTTAACAGGGCGGTTTTTATCACGTTCACGCTTTTTATTTATGGCACAACATAGTGAACGCTTTGCCGACACTGTAATTGCTGAAATGCGTGGCGTGAGTGATGAACAGGGGCACTCTCCATTTTGGCAATGGTTACAAGAACACTTTTTTAGTATTGAATTTCCACAAGCTGATCACTTAGTTGGTTTAGGCGATAAAGTATTTATTAGCGAGCTTATGCCTAAATACCCTATCTATGTAAACTTGCTAAGTAAAAAAGCACAAGCGGTGATTGGTCATGTTCATGATAAAACCAAGCCTGCACTTAAGTTGCTTGAAAAAGAAGGGTTTGAACATCGTGGCTACGTTGATTTATTTGACGCAGGTCCCACGGTAGAGGCAAAGCTCGGTAATATTCGCAGTATTCGTGATTCACAAGTGTGCCCAATTACCATTGGTGAACTTGAACATATTAATGAGCAAAGCTCAGATACCCTTGCTATTTGTAATCAAGGGGTTAGCGACTTTAGAGCCACGTTCACTAAACACGCTCATTATAATCAAGCAAAGCACACCTTAGTTATCAGCCAAGAAGTAGCTGATGCACTTCATTTAAATCAAGGAGATGCAGCGCGATTTTTCCGCCTGTAACACTATTTATGAACACACAACTAATTAATAACCAATGGCACGCAGGCCAAGGCCCTGCTTTTAATTCTGTTAATCCAAGCAATGGCGAAGTTGTTTGGCAAGGTAATGGTGCCAGCCCCGAACAAGTTAGCAGTGCTATTGAAGCGGCAAGAGCCGCGCAAATTCAATGGGCAGATATGCCAATTGAACAACGTATTACCATTTTAGAAAACTTCGTTGCCCAATTAAAGGAACACAGCGAAGAATTTGCTAGCATTATTGCTCGTGAAACAGGTAAACCACTATGGGAAACGCGCACAGAAGTCGGTGCGATGACAGGCAAAGTTGCTATTGCTATCCGTGCTTACAATGAGCGAACTGGCACAACCGAAAACCCAATGCCTGGCGCAAAAGCCTTTATTCGCCACAAACCACATGGTGTAGTGGCTATTTTTGGCCCATATAATTTCCCTGGGCATTTACCAAACGGTCATATAGTCCCTGCTATATTAGCGGGTAATACCGTGGTGTTTAAACCATCAGAACTAACTCCTCACGTAGCACAGTTTACTTTAGAGCTGTGGCTAAAAGCAGGCTTACCTGCTGGGGTTATAAACCTTGTTCAAGGTGAACTAGAAACAGGTAAAGCACTTGCTTCACATCAAGATATCGATGGCTTATTTTTTACTGGTAGCTCGAACACAGGGCATTTATTACATAAACAATTTGCAGGCCATCCAGGTAAAATCTTAGCGCTTGAAATGGGCGGTAATAACCCGCTAGTGGTTAAAGATGTTGCTGATGTGAGCGCCGCCGTTCACGATATTATTCAATCGGGCTTTATTACTTCGGGTCAGCGTTGTACTTGTGCACGTCGATTATTTATTGAAAAATCAGCCAATGGCGATGCTATTTTAGAAAAGCTGATCAGCGCAACCAAAAATATCCTTGTAGATGATAGCTTTGCTGACGATCAACCATTTATGGGTGCCATGATCAGTGAAAAAGCCGCCTTAGGCATGGTTGCAGCGCAAGCTGACCTAGTTAAACAAGGTGCTGAGGTACTCGTTGAGCTTAAACAATTAAAACCAGGCACTGGCTTTGTCAGCCCAGGTATTATTGATGTCACTAAAATCGATGAAATCGCCGATGAAGAACACTTTGGCCCGCTAATTAAAGTATATCGTTACACTGACTTTGATAGCGCTATAGCAGAGGCGAATAACACCAGCTTTGGTTTATCTGCAGGTTTACTTGCAGACAGCGAAGATGATTACAGCCACTTTTTAAAACGTATTCGTGCCGGTATTGTTAACTGGAACCGCCCTATTACAGGCGCATCAAGCGCAGCGCCATTTGGTGGCATAGGTGCCAGTGGTAACCACAGAGCTAGTGCATACTATGCTGCTGATTACTGCGCATACCCAGTGGCCTCAGTAGAGTCAGAAAAAGTTAACTTACCGCAAACCCTCGCGCCGGGCTTAATTATTGAATAACAATTTTAGAAAATTTAAGGATTTACCATGCATACTGATGTAAACACATTATTTGATAACTTATGGCAAAACTACCTAACAGTAACGCCATCAGCTGATAAAATTCATGACTTATTAGGCTCAACGCAAAAAGACGACATTATTAACGACCATATTGCACTGCGTACTTTTAACATAGAAAAAGTAGGCCTTGAAAAACTAGCTGCGCACTTTTTAGCTATTGGTTATAAAGAATGTGGTGAATATCACTTTGAAGCAAAAAAACTCTACGCCAAGCATTATGAGCATAGCGATCCGACACAGCCTAAAGTGTTTATTTCTGAATTATTAGTTGAAAAATGTTCGCCTGAGCTACAAGCAATCGTTACGGATATGGTGGCACAAATTGACGAAAGCGCTGTGACTGCCGATAATTTTTTATATTCAGGCACACATTGGCAAGTAAGCACTGATACTTACAAAAAGTTATTAGCTGAGAGCGAATATGCAGCGTGGATGTCTGCGTGGGGTTACCGTGCAAATCATTTTACTGTGAACATTAATACCTTAGCTAAATTTGATAACATCCATGATGTAAACCAAGCTCTTAAAGATGCCGGTTTTGCACTTAATACCTCAGGAGGCGAAGTAAAAGGCTCACCAGAAGTGCTATTAGAGCAATCATCAACATTAGCTGATGAATACGCTGTGACCTTTAGCGATGGCGATATGCGCATTCCTAGCTGTTTTTACGAGTTTGCTATTCGTTATCCAAAACCTGATGGTGAAATTTACACTGGATTTGTTGCAGCCTCTGCAGATAAAATTTTCGAGAGCACCAACGCACGTTAACTGTGTTGTGCTAAATTAAAAAAAGCCCATTTTTGGGCTTTTTTTGTTTCTGAGAAAAAGCTCACTTATAAATCATAAAAACAACGGCTTGTAGTCGTTTTCTAATTGTTCAAATGACAAATTACCAATAAAACGACCAAAGCTCAGCCACGTAGCAAGTCCTCTTAAATCTTTAAAATGAGGCGGCACAAATTGTGGGTTTTCAATCACACCTAAATCATGTAGTTGCGATATTAACCTAAAGTCATCAATTGATATTTTACCCACCAGCAATAGCGGTAATTGGTCAATTCTGCCAAGCTGTATCGCCACCCGAATTAAGTTATAAACCAATACAAAACCTTTTATATAAGCAATGTCTTTAGTAAACGGTAAGCCGGTTGCGGTGCTACCTCTAAATACACGCTGTGCAAGGGTGTAGCTGTCGTCTTTTGATAACCCTTGTGCTACATAATCTCGGTATATATCTACAAACTCAGCACCATCAATCACTTTGGTGACCGCTTGAATACGGTTTACTAATTTTGATAAGCGACGTGGTGTTGATTTAAGAGTGATTATTTCGGTCAGTACTGCAAGCCCTTCTTGGGTAACGGTAGAGCTTGGCGTGCCTTTACTCAAACAAGTTAAATAAGGTTGCGCTAAGCCATTTTGAGTGGTGCCTACATGGATCCAGCCCTCGTGCACCTCTAAAATATCTAATTCGCGCTGAGAAAACTTAACATCTTGATTAAGCTTTATATTGTTAGCTCCTGCTGCCGCATCACTGACAATTCCATCACTAAGCATTACTTCCACATTAATCCCTTGCATACTGGCATTGACCTGCTCAGACAAAATACGCACCGCATCACTGGCATCAATATTTTTAGGATCTTCAGGCAAAATGTTCGCATCAAGCAAACTTTTTAATGGCTGCTCAAGCATATTAGCAAGCTCAGATAACGATGGCTCACCAGCATGAAAAAGGTCTTTTGGATGCCCAAAAAGCTCTACCGACAAGTCATGAAATTCGGCAGTACCTCGGTACTCTAGCATATTAAGCACTGTTTTATATTCGCTACACATTTTACCCATATATTGAGTTATTGGGTTTAATTGCCCCAACTGATTAATAATATTTCGGTGCAGTGTTGAAAATGCTTGGCGCAACTCACTAGGCACAAATCCTAAATCGCGCTGTTGGTAGTAAGCACGGTCTATTAAAGGATTTTTTTGGCATTTTTGCCTAAAAAACTCTTCTTTCGTTTGTTTATCCCAATTAATTGCATCGAGAATTCTAATTGGGGTTTGCAGCGCAATGAGTTGGTCGGATAAGTCACGAGTTTTTAAAAGTAACGCCTTGTCTATCATGGTAAAAGCTCAACATAGAGTGAGCTCTGAGCATAATTTATAAATTAAAAATAGCAAAGCAATATCACACATTCTTGACTATTGTTTTTATGATGATCGACCCGCATATCTATAGCGTATGAAAGAGTAAATAAAGGTGCAGACAATGAAAAATGAAATCGACAACAAACAGATTCTAGCGGTTTACGAACGTATCCAGCAACGTGGTGAAACCACAGAAGAAGGTAAACTTTATCAGGGGGTCACTGCATTTTCTGATATTGACGGCTATACCGTTTACTTACAAGGCAGTGGCGTGTTACTACGCTTTGGATTTCATAATACCTACCATTTAGATTACGAACATGACAAACACAAAGACGATTTTTTGAAGAAACTTTACAACATAGCTAACGAAGAGTAATGCGACCAACAAATAGACGAAATAGACCAACTAGTTCGCGCAATTTGCAGTTTATTCACCAAGTTATTGCGCAATTAAAGGCTGAGCCTGAAAAGCTGCAACTGATAAAAAATAATCTAGCTTATTACCGCGAACAAACACACTTAAAGCGCGGTTTTTTGCTCGCGATTGAACGTTTTGATTGGGTGTTTGAAGCGACTGATAACATCGACGAAATTTGTGAGCAGATTATGGCCGATGACTATATTGGCAATCGTTTAAGACGTTATCCCTTATTATTTAAAGGTGTTGTTGAAAGCTAAACAGCGCCTTATTTTTCTCCTACTTCGCGTTAACATTTGTTTAATTTACCTCCCATATTTCTCTTTGAAACCGGATTTTGATCGCAACAACATATCTATTCCCTTTACCTTTATATAAATGCCCTGCTGGTAAAAAATACAATTAGTACTCTAATAGTTATCGCACTAACAAATAAATCACTAAAAGTTTCACTCACCTCGTAAAGAATTGATTACACTATAAAGAACAACACCAATAAAACATACAAATCATTGTTATTTAAAGACTTTAAACAAGGTCTTGAGTTGTTAATTTTGCATCATTTCATACTCATTTTGTTAATTATTTATCCATACTTTACTCTCTTGCCATTTACACAAGCCTTGAATTGTTAGAGCTATTACCTTAAGCTTATCTTTATTGAACGATCAATTAATAAAAATTATGCCTAAAGTTGGAATGGAACCTGTAAGGCGTCAGCAGCTAATTGACGCGACTATAGAGTCAGTTGCTCAAAAAGGATTACAGGCGACTACGATCAATAGTATTAGTAAAAATGCTGGAATGTCATCAGGCATAATTAGCCATTACTTTGGTGGGAAACAGGGGCTAATTGAAGCAACTGTGCGTTACTTACTCTCGAACTTGAAAGACGACTTAATTAGTAAGGTTAATGAAAATACCACAGCAACTCAAAGGTTAATGTTTATTGTTGAATCAAACTTTGCGCTAGTACAACAACGAAAAGACACCACTCGGACGTGGTTAAGTTTTTGGGCGCAATCAATGCACGATAAGGAACTTCATCGTTTACAAAATGTAAACAGTAAACGCTTGCAAAGCAATTTAACCGTTTCATTTAAGCAATTAATGCCTTTAGCGCAAGCAACCCTCGCGGCTGAATTAACCGCAGCAATGATTGATGGCTTATGGCTTCGTGCCGTATTAAGCCAATCAGACGAAAATCAGTTTAAACACAGTGAATCACTAGCTAAAAACTACGTGCATTCACTTATCAAGCAATATGGAGCCTAACGTGACTACACCTATCTATCAAAACTTTATCAACGGCCAATTCCTTGCAAATAAAAGCGGCGAAACATTTGATGTAGTAAATCCTGCAACCGGCCAGGTAATTTATGCCGTTGAAGTCGCTGACCAGCATGTTCAAAACGCAGCGATAGAAAGTGCAAAACAAGGCTTTAAAGTTTGGTCAGCGATGACCCCTATTGAGCGCAGCCGTATTTTACTAAACGCCGTTGCTATTTTACGCGAGCGCAATGATGATCTTGCACTGGTTGAAGTGCTCGATACTGGTAAACCAATGCAAGAAGCTAACTGCGTAGATGTTGAAACAGGCGCAGATGTAATTGAATATTTTGCAGGTCTTGCCCCTGCACAAGTTGGTCAACAACAAATGGTTGGCGATGACTTTTACTACACACGCAAAGAGCCTTTAGGTATTTGTGCCGGTATTGGTGCATGGAACTACCCATTACAAATTGCATGTTGGAAATCAGGCCCAGCCCTCGCAGCGGGTAATGCATTTATTTTTAAGCCGTCTGAAGAAACGCCGCTTGGTGCAATTAAATTAGCCGAGGTGTTTATTGAAGCAGGCGTCCCTGCTGGCGTATTTAATGTAGTTCAAGGCGCCGGTGAAGTAGGCCAATGGCTTACTGCACATCAAGATATTGAAAAAGTATCATTTACTGGTGAAGTAGGTACCGGTAAAAAAGTAGTCGCCAGTGCTGCAGGCACATTAAAAGATGTGACTATGGAACTAGGTGGTAAATCGCCATTATTAGTATTTGATGACGCCAACATTGAGCAAGCAGTAAGTGCTGCCATGCTAGGTAACTTTTATACCCAAGGTGAAATTTGTACGAACTGCACTCGTATTTATGTTCACAAGAATGTGTATCAACAATTTATTGATGAACTTAAAACACGTACCGAAAACAATATTATTGCCGGTGACCCGCAAGATTTAAATACTAACTTTGGCGCGCTTATTTCTAAGAAGCATCAAGATTTAGTGATGAGTTACATCGACAAAGGCCTTAAAGAAGGTGCAACATTATTAACGGGTGGTTCAACGCTTTCTCCAGCATCTGCACCAGATGGCTATTTTGTAGCGCCGACAGTGTTTGTTGATTGCAACGATGAAATGACCATCGTTAAAGAAGAAATTTTTGGCCCAGTAATGAGCGTTTTAGTATTTGATGATGAAGATGATGTAATTGCACGTGCTAACGGCACTCACTTAGGTTTAGCTGCAGGCGTTTTCACTAGCGATATTAAACGCGCTCATCGCGTAATTCATCAACTTCAAGCCGGTATTTGTTGGATTAATGCTTACGGTAACTCGCCAGCAGAAATGCCAGTGGGTGGCTATAAGCAATCGGGTATTGGTCGTGAAAATGGTATAGAAACACTTGATCATTACACGCAAACTAAGTCTGTTTATGTTGGTATGGCCGACATAGAAAGCCCGTTTTAAGGAATCATTATGAACCACTCTTTTGATTATATTATTGTAGGCGCGGGCTCAGCTGGATGTGTGTTAGCAAATCGCTTGTCTGAAGATTCAAGTAACAAGGTATTGTTACTTGAAACCGGCGGCAGCGATAAAAGCATCTTTATAAAAATGCCTACCGCATTGTCTATTCCAATGAATACCGATAAGTTTGCGTGGCAATTTCATACGCAACCAGAGCCACACTTAGATAACCGTGAAATGCATTGCCCTCGCGGTAAAGTCCTTGGCGGCTCATCTTCGATTAATGGCATGGTGTATGTACGTGGCCATGCTAAAGATTTTGACGAATGGCAACAACACGGCGCTAACGGCTGGGATTACCAAGCGTGTTTACCGTATTTTAAAAAGGCAGAAAGCTTTTACCTAGGTGAAAATACTCATCGTGGTGGTAAAGGACCGCTAGGTGTTAATAACGGCAATAACATGGAAAACCCGTTATACACTGCATTTATTGAAGCGGGTGCAGAGGCTGGTTACTCAACCACAAATGACTACAATAGTGCTCAACAAGAAGGCTTTGGCCCTATGCACATGACTGTTAAAAACGGTGTGCGTAGCTCTGCTTCTCGCGAGTACTTAGACCCAATTAAGCATCGTAGCAACTTAACAATCGTTACCGGTGCACTTGCTCAGCGCGTTATTTTAGACGGTAAAAAAGCAACCGGTGTTGAATACAAACTCAATGGCGCAGTTAAAACAGCGCAAGCAAGTAAAGAGGTTATTTTAAGTGCGGGCTCTATTGGTTCGCCACACCTACTACAGCTTTCAGGTATTGGTAATACTCAAGCACTTGAAAAAGCAGGCGTTGAAGTAAAGCATCACTTACCAGGTGTAGGTCAAAACTTGCAAGATCATCTCGAGTTTTACTTTCAATATAAGTGTAAACAACCCATTACTTTAAACGGTAAATTAGGCTTGTTTTCAAAAGGCTTGATTGGTGCAAAATGGCTGCTTACCCGTAAAGGTTTAGGCTCAACTAATCATTTTGAATCATGTGCCTTTATCCGCTCAAAACCCGGTGTTGAATGGCCTGACATACAGTATCACTTTTTACCGGCCGCTATGCGTTACGATGGACGCAGTGCTTTCGCAGGGCATGGTTTTCAAGTGCATGTAGGTCATAACAAACCTAAAAGTCGAGGCAGTGTCACTATTGCATCAGCTGATCCAACACAGCCACCAAAAATTATGTTTAATTATCTTGAGCATCAAGACGACATTGAAGGCTTTAGAGCGTGCGTTCGTTTAACCCGTGAAATTATTGAACAACCTGCCTTTGACAATTTCCGTGGTGAAGAAATTCAACCAGGGCAACAAGTTCAAACTGATGAGCAAATTGATGCCTTTGTTCGCCAAGCTGTAGAAAGTGCTTACCACCCTTCTTGCTCTTGTAAAATGGGTGAAGACGACATGGCGGTGGTTAATTCAAACACTCAAGTGCATGGCATGCAAAGCTTGCGTGTGGTTGACTCGTCAATTTTTCCAACAATACCTAACGGTAATTTAAATGCGCCTACCATTATGGTGGCCGAAAAAGCCGCTGATATTATTTTAGGAAATAAGCCCTTAGCTCATACAGGAGTTGATGTTGTGAATGCCACTAATTGGCAAACTACACAACGAAATAAAACCCTTTAATTTAGCCTGCCATAAAGGCCACTCTTTTAAGCAAAATGCTTTAAGGAGTGCCTTTATGCGCCTTGCAGTGGCTCACAAGCATAAATAGGTTATGTCTGTGTTAATGCAAGCACAATAAAAAACGGAGTATATATGTGTTACTTTTATTCATTCTGGGAGGGCGATAATGACTATTTGGCTTAATGCTGGCATTATTTTCACCTTACTTGCGATTGTTGCTATTTTAATTAAATGGGGCAATGTACGCGTAGTAGGCGTCACACCAGTGAGAACATTCACCTTTATAGCAATCCTGTTTACCTCGGGCCTAGACGTTGGCCTCATTATGTTTCCTTTAACCGAATTTGCCGGTTATGCAGACATAAAAGCAAGCCCAGAATATGCATTTGCCAATCCTCTCTCTATTGAGTTTGGTTATTGGGGATTTTTAATTTGGGGATTTTATTTTCTTACGTGCTTTTATTTCTGTGTAATAGAACCCAAAGTAAAATTTTTTGAAATTCCATGGGTTAAATTTTTAAACAACGTGGTCATCATTGGTACTTGTGCGTTTACCGCTTACTTACTATTGAGCAACCTACCGTGGTATTTACCTGAACTCGGAGACGGCTCAAATGTTATTCCTGAGTTTTACTTAATCGTGCTTGCCGCTATTTGTTTTGCGGTGTATTCAAGCACCGATATTAAATATGTTCGCTTTTTAAGCATTGCTACTACTTGGTTGTTTATCGCGTTAATTGGTTTTATGTGGGCTGATGCCTTCTTATTTGGCGATAGCGAACTCTCTGCATTTACTAAAAACATTGGATTAATTGGTAATTACTTTGCCAACATCAATGAGTTTGTATTACCACTGAATGATTACCATGAGTTTTACCTATTTTGGTGGTTTGCGTGGAGCATCATGATTGGCCAGTTTACATCACGTTTTGTGGGTGGTTTAAAAACATACCAAGTACTCGGCGCTATGTTAATTTTCCCGTCAATACCAATCGCTATCTGGTTCAGTGTGTTATATCACTACCACGAAGCGGGCATTCCAACTGCAGGCATTAAAAACTTTGCCATGGTGTTTGTAGGTATTGTGTTTGTTATTAACTCGCTTGATTCACTGATCCGTCTATACACAGATAATTTAAACTTAACTGTAAAACGCTTTGGTAAATTTAAGTATATTGCCATGAATGTCGTCGCTTTATCATTATTAACACTGTTATTTAAACTTGAGTTTTTGCAAATTCAATGGGTTGGTGCTTTAGTTATAGGGTTATTCTTTATTTGCATTGGTTTTATTGCCTACAGCAAACTTAAAACAGTCAGCAATATCGAAGGATCGCCTAAAGCGAATAAAATTGATTACACAAAAATAGAAACTATCAGCTAGGAAATCACATGAACAATAAATTAAAACAACTTTTTATCGCTTTACCATTAACTGTTTTATCAACAACAGCAGCAGCTAACTGGTCAACAACAATTACTGCTGCATCTGATTACACCTTTAATGGTGTTACTCAAACAGATAACGATCCAGCGCTACAAGCAAGTCTTGACTATGCGTACGATAACGGTGTTTATGCCGGTGTATGGGCATCAAACGTAGATTTTGGTGATGATACCGACTTCGAACTAGATGCTTATGTAGGCCGATATATTCAGTTAAACCAACAAGTGAGCCTTGATTACGGTATTGCTTATTACACTTACCAAGGTAATAACAGCGATGGTAACTACGCAGAAGCGTATACTAAATTTGGTTACGCCAGTGACTACGGTCAAACAGAGCTTAACTTTTGGTACAGCTGGGATTACTTTGGCTACGATACAGGCCATGTGATTTCGATGATTGCGCACACTTTCGAGATTGCACCAAATCATGCAATTCGTGCCAGCTTTGATATTTCAAACTCACTCGATGGCAACAAATTTCAGTGGGATGAAGCTAAGGGCGACAAATCGTATCACCATTACCGCTTAGCGTACCAAACAAGCTATGAAGGGTTTGGTATTGAAGTAGCTGCTGAGAATACCAGCTTGGACTACGATTACGCAGATGAGCGAATTGTACTCGCTATCTCACGTACTTTTGACTTGTAATAGTTAGCTTTTGCTTTCTATAAAAAAACACGCTACCCAGTAGCGTGTTTTTTATTGCCTAACAAAATCTTGCTTTTATAGTATTTATAGCGTTATAACTGCCACGCATAACTGACTTTAGTAAAGAAAGTACGTTGGTCACGCTCAATGCTTTTTAACGAGTCATCCTGATAGCCTTTATCTGAATAACCTAAATAAAATAGCGTTTGTGCGTTAATTTTGTATGAGTAAACCAGCTGACTACCATAATCTTTGTTGATTTCGCTAACCTGATAAAAATAAGCATCTTCATTTCTGTCTATGTCTTCAAACTGTAAAATCAACTTAAGCATAGCGCGCATACTAAACTTATAATAAAGCCTAAAATCAACAAGGTTTGCGGTGAAAACTCGTCGCCCTTGGTAATCATCTAAATGACTATAATTATGTCTAACATCGACCTGCCAATGATTATTAATATCCCAAACAGCCTGTGATTGTGTAGTTAAAACATCACCTAGCTGCTCATTAGTGTAATCTATACGGCTTGCGTATTCAGCGTATAACGATAGTCTTAAATCTTTAGTAGGTCTAAAAGCCGTATATAAATAACCAATATTTTGGTTATAAAAATTGCCATTGTAGTTTTCATAGCGATTTAATAAACCAAGCTCAAATACAGACTGCTTTTGACCTTGAAAGGTCATGTAACCTTCATATTCTTCTTCAAGCAAGTCGCCATTTTGAGCCCACGTTTTATCCCAATCGGCGGTGTATGACCAAGTTGTTAGCATATCATGTTCATCACCATACCAAGTTTGACCGCCACCAAAGCCTACTTTTTCGTAGTCTACTTTTTCTTGATAACCTAAATCAGTGCGGTAATCCTCACCTATATTGTCATAGGTAGCGTAAAGCTTATAATCGCGCTTATCGCGGGTCAGCTTTAATGCATAAGCCCGATCAGACTGAGACTCTGCTAAATTGTAGTTATTAACTAAAAACGGCGAGTTGTTGGTATCAGCATGGGCTATTTGGTAATTAAGCGTATCTGACTGATTAAACCAATAGCTGCCATCAACCGATAACACCGTATTATGGTAATCACTACTTTCTCTATGTGTTGAAGTAACGCCAATAGTGCCTTGTTGGCCAATATCATATTGGTATCGCGCCACCGCCGCCTTGGTTTTATCATTTAGGCTGGCAAAGCCTGAGCCTTGGTTGCTGGGCAGTAAAACATTACTGTTGTCGTCATCAGCGAACATTAGCGCATAACTGTGGCTATCGGTTTTACCGGTGAGCTTTGCACCAATATTAGGCTCAGCTATGGTACGGGTATAAAGCAGTTCAAATAAATTACTTTTGAAATATGATGCGCCATCTAAGAAGAATGGACGTTTTTCAGCGTAATAAATAGAATATGTGGTATTTACATCCAGTTCTAACGAATCGGTTTCTACCTGAGAGAAATCAGGGTTTATGGTGGCATTAATAACTGCATCTTTAGTGACGCCCCAACGCAGATCAAGCCCTACTTCTGTATTTACATCGCCGTTATCCCACGCACCAGGTACCTGTGTTTTTTGATCGTTTCTTAATGCGGTTAAGGTTGGCGTTAATTGCAGATTTTTACTCGGTGCTAAATTATTAAATCCAGTTATTTTGTCAAACTGACACAAACTACATTTAATATCACGGTCAAAGCCTGTACTTGATAATTGATACAACACATCACGCTGATAGTTGCGCATCATCGAAAAGCCCCAAGTAGAGTCGGCTTGGTTTTGTGCAAAGCGCAGAGCTTTAAACGGAATACGCATTTCAACCACGTAACCTTGCTCGTTTATGGTACCGGCACTATCCCAAATAGCATCCCACGATAAATCAGATACCCACTCATCGGTATCCGTCATGCGAATGTCGCCTTGGGCACCCAGTGGGTTTACATAAAACTCATAGCCAGTACGCTCATCGTTAAAGGTATCAATCACCAAACCAACGTTGTCATCTTGCCAAAGCGTGTCTCTATCACGAAGTGCAGCGCGAATTTTACTCGGCTCTGGGTCATAAGCAACAAAAGCTACATACAAATTATGACCATCGTCATAAATATACGCATCGGTTTTTACCGGTGGTGTGCCCTTTTCATTCGGCTCATCTTGATAATTTACCGCAACACGGGTTGCTTGTTGCCAATGCGGCTCGTTAAGCACGCCATCTACATCAATGTTTTTATTAATCTGTGCAAGTTGATAATTAAGCTTATCGGCAAGTGCATAAGGGCTGAGAGTTAAAACAAGGCTGAAGCTGATCAACAACAGCAATTTTATTATTTTTGTAGGTATAAAGTACTGCATAAACATCCATTTAGGTTTATTTACTTGTTGAAAGTAAACTTTGGTCTGGAGTGTAAATTATACAGGTACGTTTGTTAATACTTGCGTGTTAAAATTTGCAATAAAATTAACAAAAAACTAATAATAAGTTTTAGGAAGTAGTTATGTGTCGAGAAGTTTTAATTTATTAGCCACACCATTCCAGCTATCGGCATCTTCAGGTGCAGGTTTAACTTGCGTTATACGTGGCCATATTTCTGCCAGTTCTGCATTAAGCTGGGTGAATTCTTTTTGCGATTCAGGTAGTTCATCTTCTTGATAAATGGCATCAGCTGCACACTCAGGCACACATAAACCACAGTCAATACAGTCTATTGGGCTAATAGCCAAAAAATTAGGGCCTTCAAAAAATGCATCTGCAGGGCACACCGATACGCAATCAGTGTACTTACATTTTATACAGTTTTCGGTGACTACAAACGCCATAGTGGTTTAATACCTAATATTTAACTTTACCAGCTGCGGATCATACCCAACCCTTACCAAAACACAATAAATATGTGCCAAAAGCGAACAATTTAACGTAATATATGGCGCTTATAAATTAGCGCTTTGTGCACTCCCCTTATTGTGAGCGGTATTTACTTTCCGCTATGACACCAAAAGAGATATTAATGATACGTTTAACCGAAATAAAGCTGCCGCTTGGCCATGACGAAAATGCTATTGGCCAAGCCATCATCAATAAATTAAATATAAGTCCAGAGCAGCTACACAGCTACAATGTGTTTAAACGCGGTTACGATGCACGTAAAAAAAGCGCCATTTTACTGATTTACACGCTTGATGTTGAGGTAGATAACGAAGCACAACTGTTAGCCTCGTTTGAAAAAGATCAACACGTTAAAGTCTCCCCTGACACCAACTACAAATTTGTAGCACACGCTAATAGCAGCATTAAAGAGCGTCCTGTAGTAATTGGCTTTGGCCCATGTGGTTTATTTGCCGGTTTAGTGCTGGCACAAATGGGCTTTAAACCAATAATTCTAGAGCGCGGTAAAGAGGTACGTGAACGCACCAAAGACACCTTTGGCTTTTGGCGTAAAAAGGCCCTCAATACCGAATCAAACGTTCAGTTTGGTGAAGGTGGTGCAGGCACGTTCTCAGACGGTAAGCTCTACAGCCAAGTAAAAGATCCTAAACATTATGGCCGTAAAGTGATCACTGAATTTGTAGAGGCTGGTGCTCCTGAAGAAATTTTATACGTTAGTAAGCCGCACATTGGTACTTTTAAACTAGTAACCATGATTGAAAAAATGCGCGCCCGAATTATAGAACTTGGTGGTGAGATTCGTTTTAGCACCCGCGTTGACGATATCCATTTAGACAACGGCCAAGTTACAGGGCTGACACTTTCTAATGGTGAAAAGCTTGAAACTCGCCATGTGGTTTTAGCGGTTGGTCACAGTGCCCGTGATACGTTTAAAATGATCCACGATAAAGGCATTTATGTTGAAGCAAAACCCTTTTCAGTAGGCTTTAGAATAGAACATAAACAATCAATGATTGATGAATGTCGCTTTGGCGATAACGCGGGTAACCCTATTTTGGGCTCTGCCGATTACAAATTGGTACACCATTGTAATAATGGCCGAACCGTATACAGTTTTTGTATGTGCCCTGGCGGCACTGTAGTTGCCGCTACCTCTGAAGAAGGCCGTGTGGTTACTAACGGTATGAGTCAATATTCTCGTAGTGAGCGAAATGCGAACAGTGCTATTGTTGTGGGTATTTCGCCAGAAAAAGATTTTCCAGGCCATCCTCTAGCTGGTATCGATTTACAGCGTAAGCTAGAAGAGCAAGCCTATGAGCTTGGTGGTAAAAATTATGATGCCCCAGCACAGCTGATTGGTGACTTTTTAAAAAGTAAATCGTCGGCTAGTTTAGGCGATGTACAGCCTTCGTATACACCAGGTATAAAACTGACTGATTTAAGCAAAGTACTGCCAGCTTTTGCCATTGAAGCGCTACGTGAAGCAATTCCTGCCTTTAACAAACAAATTCGTGGCTTTTCAACCAATGATGGCTTACTCACGGGTGTAGAAACACGTACGTCTTCACCTATCAGCATCAAGCGCGATAAAACTTTCCAAAGCATTAATACCAAAGGGCTTTACCCTGCAGGTGAAGGCGCAGGTTATGCAGGCGGTATTTTATCAGCAGGTATTGATGGCATTAAGGCCGCTGAGGCGGTTGCGTTATCGATGTTAGAAAACGCTTAACTCTATTAAATTATACTTTATCGAAAAACCTCACAACGTGAGGTTTTTTTGTGCTAAAAATAACCTATATTTTCACAAAATAGATAATAACAATGATTATAAAACGGATACTTTTAACATTATTTGTTTGTACAATACCTAATTTATACGCAGCGGATAATAATACAGAGCTTAAAACCATTAGTGACATTCACAATGCCTATAAAAATAATACCACCACGGCTGAGCAGCTTACCCGCACTTATATCGACAGAATAAACGAGCTCAATCCTAAATATAATGCGGTAATTAGTATTGAGCCCACTGCAATTGAACAAGCCAAACAACTCGATGCGCTGTTTAAAGCCGGAAAATGGGCAGGCCCTTTACATGGTATTGCGGTATTACTAAAAGATAACATTGAAACAACAGGTACATTACCCACCACAGCGGGTTCATTAGCACTTAAAAATAACGTTACTAATAAAGATGCCTTTGTGGTTAAACAATTACGCCAAGCAGGCGCTATTATTTTAGGCAAAGCGAACTTAAGTGAATGGGCTAATTTTCGCTCATCGTATTCGTCATCTGGCTGGAGTGCCATTGGCGGACAAACCCATAACGCCCATGATGTAACTCGTAATCCGTGTGGTTCAAGCTCAGGCTCTGCTGTGGCGGTTGCTTTAAATTTTGCGCCTATTGCGCTGGGCACAGAAACTGATGGTTCGATTACCTGCCCTGCTTCGGTTAATGGGGTGTACGCCATTAAACCCAGTATGGGACAAGTTTCACGCGCAGGCGTGATCCCTCTTTCTAGTAGCCAAGATTCGGTAGATCCAATGGCGCATTCTTTAAAAGATGCACTCTCGGTATTATCAGTCATTCAAGGTGAAGACTCAGACGATGTATCGACACTCAACGTAAATAGAACGCTTGATGGCATAGCGCCTAAGCCATCACTGAGGATAGGCGCGTTACCTGCCAGTAAGTTTACTGTGGCAACACAAAAGCTTTACGCTAAGCAGTTACAAACATTAAAAGACGCAGGTCATACCGTTGTCAATGTTGCAGTAAAAGATGACTTAAGCACGCTTTACGTTGATGAATACGCCATCCTACTTTACGACTTTAAAGCCGAAATTAACCACTACTTAAGCAAAACACCAACGCAGGTAACCGTAAAAAGTTTAGACGAGTTAATCGCATTTAATATCGCAAATAAACAGCAGGAAATGCCCTACTTTGAGCAAGATATTTTACAACAAGCTAACGCAGTTGATTTGAGTGAAAAACAACAATACAAAAGCACCAAAGCGCGATATCGCGCACTTGCAAAGCGCGCTATTAGCAATTTATACCGCAATAATAAGCTAGATATTGTAATTTCGCCCACCGTTTCACCGGCTTGGAAAACCGATTTAATTAACGGCGATAACTTTAAAGGCAGTAGCAGTTCATTACCTGCCATTGCAGGGACTACCCATATTACTTTACCGGTTGGCAAAGTAAGCCACTTACCGGTTGGTTTGTCGGTTATTGCTAATCAAAACGATGAAGCGGCTGCTTATGCGTACGCTGCTATTATCGATAATGTATTAGGCGCAAAAAAACCTGAGTAAACTCAGGTTTTTTAATGGCTTAGCTGTCTTACTTTTTAAGTGACAGCTTTTCGCCTTTTAAGCTTTTACGTACATTAGAAATTCGCGAGCGGTTTTTCGCTCTCGCTTCACCGGTAGCCTGGCCTGATGGCTTATTAGCACGGGTGCGGCGTAAATGCGCTGGCTTTTTACCAATTTTATCAATCAGTACTTCACGATTACTTACTTCGTAACCTTCTAAGTAAACACGTTTAATTTTTTGACCAATTAAGGTTTCAATTTCAAACAACATGTTTTCTTCTTCGCGACTCACAAACGAAATTGCTTGTCCTTGGTTACCAGCACGACCAGTACGGCCAATACGGTGAACATAATCTTCAGCAAGCCAAGGTAAATCAATATTAATAACACGCGGTAAACCGTCAATATCAATACCACGGGCCGCTACTTCTGTTGCAACTAGCACGCGTACTTTGCCTTCTTTAAATTCACGCAACGCACGACGACGATTACCTTGCGATTTATCGCCATGACATACTGCCGCTGGGATACCGTCTAAGTTAAGTTCAGTTACTAACTCATCTGCGGTTTCTTTCATGTTTACAAACACTAGCACTTGCTGCCAGTTTTTCTTACCAATCAGCTCAGAAAGCAACTCTTGCTTACGGCGCTCTTCTACTGGGTAAACCACGTGCTGTACTGTGCTTGCGGTGCTGTTAGTTTGATCAACACGAACAATTTCAGGCTGCTTTAACACTTTAGAGGCGAACTGTTTAATTGCTGCTGGGAAGGTAGCTGAAAACAATAAAATTTGACGCTCATCTGCACAGCTTTTTATTACGCTTTGCATATCATTAATAAAGCCCATATCAAGCATACGGTCAGCTTCATCAAGTACTAAATGTTTTACTTGAGCAAGGCTTAAGTTACCTAAACGAATATGATCAAGTAGACGTCCTGGTGTTGCTACTACAACATCAACACCTTCTTTGAGTGCAATTTCTTGTCCTGCGGTATTAACACCACCAAATAAGCTCACTACTTTTAACTGAGTGTACTTAGCAAAGTCTTTAAAGTTATTCGCTATTTGCTCTGCAAGCTCACGCGTAGGCGCAAGGACTAAGGCGCTTGGCGCATTCGTAGTGCTGCAATCTGACTCAAATAACTTTTGAATAATAGGGAGTGCAAATGCAGCGGTTTTACCTGTACCGGTTTGTGCACTTGCTAAAACGTCTTTACCTTTACGAACAGCCGGTATAGCTGCGCGCTGAATGGGCGTAAGGGTGTGGTAATTAAGTTCGTCTAACGCCTGAATAAGTTCAGGGGCAAAACTAAAAGATTTAAAATTCATTGCTGTATAACCTGCGGCCACATTATCAAGGGTCGCAAATTATACAGTAAAATCGCTTAAACAGTTAGTTTTAAACAACAGAAACCACTAATTTATAAAATGCAGGATAATTAGCGATTATCAGCTGTTGTTTAAGTTAGCTAAATGGTATTAACTCGCAAGATTTATTCCCGTTAATTCGCGATTTTATTGCACTTTTATAAATTTTACACCGTTATTTTACATTGTGTTACATAACTATTTGCATTTAAATAACCAAAACAGGTAAACTTCTTCGCCCGTTTTGTTGGGTGTATATAAATTAAAGGAAATTAATAATGATAAAAAGATGTTTAACTGCTGCGGTATTAGTAAGCGCGTTCGTTTCAATGCCGTCACAAGCAAAAAGTGGCATCAACCCATGGCAACAATGTGGTATTGGTGCAATGGTTTTCCCAGACAATGGCGTTGCGGCAGCAATTTCTAATATTATTTGGGATTTAGGAACAACCGCGGTATCGTCTAACATTTCTTCAGTAGAGAGCTGTGAAGGCGCTAACGTAAAAACAGCACAGTTTATTCAACAAACTTTTCCTGTATTAGAACAAGAAATAGCACAGGGTGAAGGCGAGTATATCTCTGCAATGCTTAACGTACGTGGTTGCGATGTAACTGCTCATCAACAAATTATCACTTCGGTACGCAGCGATTACGCAAACGCACCAATAGACAATGCACAAGCATTTTATGAATTAGTTGAAGGTAAAATTACCACTAACTTTTCATCTCAATGCGCTGCAATCTAATAATTAAAGGGCTTAACAGCCCTTTTTTTTGGTTAAACAATGAAACCTTTATTTTATTTAATTAGCGTTTTTTTATTAATATCTTTCTCGAGTTCTGCCACGCAATCTATCTCTGTTTTAGCAAAACACCCAATATGGTTGAAGTTAGGGCATTACAAAAATCAACCAACTACTATTAGTTATATTACTAACGCATCCTTTTTTATCGCAGATAACGGACGTAATGATCCGGTTGCCGAATTAAAAGCAACAATCCATGCTTTTAATAACCAGCCCTTAACACAATGTCGCTACCCTGCGCGTTACCAATGGCTTAAAGAGCAAGGTTTAACCTTTTCAATGCCAGCTGCAGAGTGTCCAAAGTTACAGCAATGGCGCGAGCAGCAAGCAATTCACTCTGTTAGTTTAGTATTTGCCTCTGGTTATATGAGTAATCCCGCATCGTTATATGGTCATTTATTACTTAAACTTAATCGCTCAACCGAATCAAAAAATAAATTATTAGATTACAGTATTAACTATGGCGCACATGTTCCTGACAATGAAAACGGCATAGTTTATATTCTTAAAGGCTTATTTGGTGGTTATAAAGCTGGTTTTTCAGATCAACTATTTTACCGCCACCAGCATAATTACGGCGAAATAGAGTTAAGAGATTTATGGGAATATACCCTAAATCTAAACGAGCGCGATGTGGCTTTTATTGCTAATCACTTGTGGGAGATTTTAGGCACTGAATTTGATTATTACTTTGCCGATGAAAACTGCGCGTTTCATCTCGCACAGATTGTTGAGTTGATTATTGGCGATCAACTAACTAGCGAAAGCTCTCCTTGGGTAATACCTGCCACTATTTTTTCAAGGTTAAACTCGGCCACTTACCAAGGGCAATCAGCGGTTAAAAACATCACATTTACTCCCTCGCGCGACACTGTATTTTCAAAATATGTGCAATCTTTAAGTGAAAAAGAGCTCAGCTTTGCCAAACAAATCTTTGCCGAATCAGCAGTACTTAAAAACGAATCGTTTTTAGCTTTGCCGGTGCGGTCTCAAAAAGCCATTATTGGCGCTTTATTTGAACTTGTACAAGTGAAACAAATTCAAAAGCAAACTCCTGTAAAAATAAGTGAGTTAAAAAATGCGCTAATCAAAGCGCGCTTAAAGCTACCCATGGGCGAAAACAAAGTTAAATTTCAATTTACCCAGCAGCCTCCACATAAAGGCCAAAAGCCCTCTAACAGCTCAATTTCTGCGATGCACACGGCTGAGCAAACACAGTACACTCTGGGTTTTAGGCTGAGCTATTTTGATACCCTTGCCTCTGATATTGCCCGCATTCCATTTTCTAATTTAGAAATGTTAGATACCGAACTGATGTTTACAGATGGCGAAACTTACATAAACAAAATTCATTTATTAGATTTGGAGTCATTCAATCCAAGCCAATTGTCTTGGGCTAATGAATCTAAGTGGTCATGGAAAATCAATGTGGGATTCGACAGACAACCAGCACTGTGCAGAACCTGTAAACGCAGCTTTGTTATGGGGGGAGCCGGACAAGCTTGGCAATTTAGCAACAACACCTTAGCCTATAGCTTAGTTAATGGTTACTTGGGTGATTTAGCTAAAAATAGCCACTTTTATGATTCGTCGGTAGAGGTGGGGATTATTACTGGTACTGACTCAGGTATTAAACTCAGAGCATCCTATGAAAAGTCATTCTTAAATGCTAAAAACCCAGCGCAAACCAAACTAGAACTGGCAGTGCCCATTAGCCAAGATATTGATATTAGATTGGCGGTCACTCGCGCCAATTCAGCTATGTGGCAGCTTAAACTCAACTACTATTGGCAGTGATATAAAAAAGCAGCCTCTGTGTTTACAGTAGGCTGCTTAGAAAATTTAGTATTTAGTAAATAATCTAACAGTTTAAGATAAAATCAAAACCTTATTAATATCTACACACTGCGCTCGACTACCGACAAAGTCTTGCTCATTAAGCTGATTAATTAGCGTTTCACCTTGTTGCTGTTGCTCATCGTTAAGCGGCACGTAAGGCATTCTAAACACAGGTTTTACCGCGCCGGTCATGATCATCGCAGTGTTAATCGCAATTGGGTTTGGCTCGCAAAACAGCCAGTTCATTAATGGTTGTAATGAGTTATTAAGCGCATCATTTTTACTATCCATTAATTGACGGAACAAACCCGGGATCAGGTTAGACGTAACTGAAATAACACCATGTGCTTTATGGATATGGCGTGCATCGTGTGCTTCATCATCATTACCAGACCAACACGCAATACCTTGTTGTTCATAGTGCGCTATACGCTCATTGCCACCACATTCTTTAACACCAATAAAGTGCTCATGCTGTGCTAGTGGTTCAATAATATCAGGGGTAAGGTCTTGACCTGTGCGCCCTGCTACGTTGTAAATAAACGCCGGACCAATATCAAGCACGCGTTTAAAGTGCTCTTTAACACCCGCAATTGATGTACGACCGTAGTAAGGGTTAATTTGCAATGAGGCATGCATGCCGCTGGCAAAGCCATATTTAGTTGCTTTAATTGCTTCGCGCGTATTATTACTACCGGTGTTACCTACAATCAATAATTTATCACCAAATTTATTAGCACTGTGCGCAATTAGCATTAAGTGCTCTTCCCAGTTCATTAACTGGCCTTCACCGGTGGTGCCACCAACAACTATGCCGTCAACACCCGCTGCAATTTGTATTTCAACGAGTTCATCATACTTTGCAAGATCGATCTCACCATTGGCTAAGTAAGGTGTTTTAATTGCAGTAATAAGGCTTGCTTGTTTAATTTGTTCTAGGGTGCGCATAAAAAAATCATTGTTATTAATACTTGGCCTATTTGTACCATATCTACCGCGCTATTTGCAGTGATAGCCAGTATTTAATTATAAAATGGCTTGTGTTATTGGGTTTGATGATACAAAATAAACAACTGTATAAATAAACAGTATTTTGTTTTTTACTATTAAGCGAGCCACTATGCGTTTATCTGACTATTTAAGCACTCACTTTTATCACACTGATGAGTTATGCCAAGCACTCAACATAGACACTGAAACCCTTGAAGATTGGCAAGCTCAAAGCATTTTTCCTAAGCCGAGTTATTGCATTAAAAACCAGATGAGTTGCAGCTCTTATTCAGGCTTGTATGAGTGTGAAGAATACGACGATTACTATCCCCGTGGCTGCGTAAACTGGGGGCAAGGAGTTATAAAACAAAAAATTGAGTCATCTAATCAAGCGTTTAATTTGTTTGCCCAGCACTATACCCAATGCTTAGCTAAGCTTGCACAGCAAGGCTTTATATTTAACGAGGAACTGTTTGGCTGTGAAATAGAAGAACATTTACAGCAAGTATGGCAACAATTTTTATGCAGCAAATATGGGGTGCTCACCCAAAATGGCTTAATTGATGAAATTGTGGCTGTGGATATTGGCAGATTATTAGTAGACGATATAACCGAGCTGCGCAGCAAAGCCAGTTTAGATAAGGATGAACGCACCCGCATTCACCCTGCCATGAAGCTTTTAAATAAAGCCCTTAGCCATGGTGCCGATCACGAAAAGCAGCTCACATTACGAAGCCGCTATATTGATGCCCTTATTTTAAAATACGATTTATCGATTAAATAAAGGTTACAACTCCTACTTGGCTATTAGCTTTGTGCTGTTAACCAATGGTTTTATACACATCAATATTGATAGAGGTAATAAATGTACCTACAGCATCACCAAAGGCTTTAAAGTGAGGTGCGTTTTTATGGGCTTCGAAATGCTCAGTAGACGCCCATTGCTCACTCACTAAATAGATAGTTTGCTCAGCATCGTTTTTAACTGATAGCTCGTAACGCAGGCAGCCTACTTCTTGGCGAGAGGACTGTTGTAAGTTTTCGAGCTCGGTTAAAAGGCGCTCTGCATCGCTATTTTCACTCGATAGTGTGGCAATTACCGTTAACATGGGTGTTCCTTGTTTAAAAAATAAAGGTGCAGCTTTACTGCACCTGTTTTGGCTTTTGCTCTTTGGTTATTGGTCCCACTGCGGTGCAAAGTCTGGCGATGCTTGGCGGTCGTTACAGTCAAGGCCATCTATACGTGCTATGTCTTCATCATCAAGCTTAACTTTGTCGTTAAAGTTATCTTCTAGGTTTTTACGCTTAGTCGATGATGGAATGGTGGTCATGCCATTGGCATTTTCCCATGCAATAACCACTTGCGCTGGCGTTGCATCGTGCTTGTTAGCAATATCAATAATGGTTTGATCTGTTAATACCTTACCCACAGCAAATGGCATATAGGCAGTAACATGAATTTTATGTTGATCGCAAAAAGCGCGCAGTTTAGTGTTGGTTAGATATGGGTGTACCTCAATTTGGTTAGTGAATATTTCGCGAGGATCTAAGGTTTGCATTGCCTCATTTAAGTTGGCAATGGTGAAGTTAGATACACCAATATGTTTAGTTAACCCATGCTTTTTTGTTAACAGCAGCTCGGTTAAATATTCACTCATGGGTTCATTATTTGCGGGCGCTGGCCAATGAATTAACAATAAGTCGACATAATCAAGCTGTAGCTTCTTTAAAGATGTTTTAACACTGTCAACAAAGTCAGCTTTGTTGAGCTTGTTATTCCATACTTTGGTGGTTATAAATAATTCTTCACGAGGAATATTGCTGTCTTTAATTGCTTGGCCAACTTGCTCTTCATTGCCATATATTTGCGCGGTATCAATGTGGCGAAATCCAACTTCTAACGCCATTTTTACAGATTCATAAGCTGTTTTACCTTCTAAACGAAAAGTACCCATACCTAAATCTGGCATTTCAATTACACGTTGTGTCATAGCTTTATCCTTGTTTAATAATAGGTTTAAAATTCAAACGACGCGTTTACTAAATACACCTATTACTTTTTTTGATTTAAAATTTTGACCTCATGTGAATACTGAGGTCATTAATTTTTATTTCAAGACTAACCTATATGAGTTCTGCTTTATTTAGCCTGAACATTATGTTTATCTAGCCTGCCACTGTATCGAGTGACTATTAAAGCCAGTAATGAAACAACGGCCCCAATCCATGCGGTATCTTTTAGTTCCATATGCTCGACTACAAGCCCCCCTGTAACAGAGCCTAAGGCTATTCCAATATTAAACGCCGCGATGTTTAAGCCCGATGCTACATCTACCGCATTAGGAGTGTGCTTTTTTGCCTGTTTTACTACATAAAGCTGCAATCCTGGTACATTACCAAATGCAAATGCCCCCCATATTAAAATAGTCAGCACTGCGGCTACTTTTGATTCCATAGTAAAGGTGAAAGCCAATAAAATAATTGTTAACGCGCTAAATATAATACTCAGTGCGCTAATTGGACCTCGCTTGTCGGCTAATTTTCCGCCCCATATATTACCAACAGCCACCGACACACCATAAACCAGCATTATTAAACCAATAGCGGATGGTGCAAAGCCAGTTTGCTGCTCTAATATAGGCGCTAAATAAGTAAATGCGGTGAACGTACCGCCGTAGCCTAATATAGTCATTAAATAAACGAGCAATAAGCGCGGCTTAACAATAACCTGTAACTGCTCTTTAAACGTCGCCGGAATAGACTGCTTTAAGTTTTTTGGTACTAAAATAGCGCTGCCAATTAGCGCAATTAAACCTAATGCCGAAACCACTAAAAAAGTTGCACGCCAGCCAAAGTGCTGGCCAATCCATGTTCCTAATGGCACACCCGTTACAAGCGCTACCGTAAGGCCGGTAAACATAATTGCGATAGCGCTCGCCTCTTTGTCTTTACTTACCAAGCTTGTTGCTATCATTGAGCCAATAGAGAAAAATACACCATGAGCTAATCCTGTTAGTATGCGCGCCAGTATTAGTGTTTCGTAACTCGGCGCTTGCCAAGCTAATAAATTACCCATAACAAATAAGCCCATAAGACTTATAAGTACCACTTTTCGGTTCCAGCGACCCGTTAATGCAGTGAGTACCGGTGCGCCAATAGCTACACCAACTGCATATAAGCTCACTAGTAAGCCTGCTGATGGTAAGCTCACGCCTAAATCGTTTGCAATAGTTGGCACTAAACCCACTATAACAAACTCGGTTGTTCCAATTGCAAATGCGCTTAAGGTAAGCGCCCATAAAGCCAATGGCATAAATACATCCTCATTTTTAATATAGATGCATAGTGTGTGTAAAAACTCCTTTGCAATAAATAGCATAAATGGCAAAATACTTTTGTTTATTTTGCAAATATAAATGAGTGAATTTATGCCTGTTCAAGCTAAAACTGAAGATCTAGAAATGTTTATTACCATTGTTGATTGTGGCAGTTTTTCCGGTGCGGCTAGTTTACTTGATTTAAATGTAGCTAAGGTTTCAAGAGCGCTATCTCGCCTCGAAAGCAGGCTAAACTGCACATTACTAAACAGAACAACTCGGCGCTTAGAACTTACCGAGGAAGGGCATATATATATAGAATATGCGCGTAAGGCTTTAAACACGCTGCTCTTCGGGGAAGAAACAATAAAGCTACTTAAGCAAGCATCTAGTGGGCACTTGCGTATAGATGCAGCAAGCCCTTTTGTTTTACATCAACTAGCGCCACTAGTTAATGAGTTTAAAAAACAATACCCGCAAATCACGCTCGATATTACCTCACACGACAATATTATTGATTTACTTGAGCGCAAAACAGATTTAGCTATTCGCATTGGAGACTTAAAAGATTCAAACCTGCACGCGCGAAAATTAGGCCAAAGTAAATTAAAACTGGTCGCAAGCGCTGATTATTTAAAAAATGCGCCACCGTTACAGCAGATTTCAGATCTTAAAAACCATAACCTAATTGGCTTCAGTGAGCCCAATACTCTTAATCAATGGCCCTTGAAGCATAAGCGATCACTGCACTTTGATTTAAGGGCTAGCAGCGGCGAAACCATTAGGCATTTATGTATTGCTGATCAAGGCATAGCACTTCTCTCACAATTTATGATTGCAGAAGATTTAGCCAAAAAACGATTAATAGAAGTTTTACCTCACAGCGTAAGTAGCCCAAATAATCGAGAATCTATTTATGGCGTTTATTACAAAAATGGGGCGGTTTCTTCCCGTATCGTTGCATTTTTAGATTTTATACAACCGCGACTAAGTTTATAAATCACTTTTAAATTGAGTTTAAAGAGCAACTTAATGAAATAATTTACATTATTGACGGTTTTAAGATTAAGCAGAGTATAAACACTGCAGTTGCATTATTTGGATGAGGTAGTATGGATTCTTTAACACAAGTCGCATTAGGCAGTGCCGTAGGCTACGCGGTACTAGGCAATAAAGTAGGTAGAAAAGCCGTTGCGTGGGGCGCTATTTTAGGCACTTTACCCGATCTAGATGTATTTTTACCCTATGGCGGCAGTGTAGAGGCATTTACCTATCATCGCGGTTTTAGCCATTCTTTATTTGTGCATTTATTAATAAGCCCGCTGATTGTGTGGCTAATATTAAAAATACACACAGGCATGCAGGCTTATAAAGCTCGTTGGTTTTGGTTAGTTTTTTTGTGCTTATCAACACATGCTTTATTAGATTCACTCACCGTTTATGGTACTCAGCTAATGTGGCCCTTAAGTGAATACCCTTTTGCGGTATCCAGCATGTTTATTATTGACCCCCTTTACACCTTACCGTTATTAATTGGTTTAGCTTTTACTTTATTACCTAAAATAAGCACAAGTAAAGCCTATAAAATCAATGCAATTACACTTAGCCTAAGCACAGCGTATTTATGCCTTGCCTTTGTGTTTAAACTCAATATTGACGACAAGGTAAAAACAGCACTGAACAATCGCGATATTGACGCAACCGGCTATATTAGTACGCCTGCCCCGCTCACTACTTTACTTTGGCGTGTAGTGGTGATGTCTGACGGTCACTACTACGAGGGTTATGCCTCCGTGTTTGACTCGCCCAGTGATGTAACCTTAAATGCCTACAATACAACACCGTCTTTAATTAAGCCTATTGACAACCAATGGGGCATACAAAGACTACAATGGTTTACAAAAGGGTTTTATTCTATTCGCCAGCAAACCGATAACGTGATTTTGTCAGATTTAAGAATGGGTATGGAATGCCAATACGTATTTAACTTTGTGGTAGGTGAACAAGCTGACTCGGGTATTAAAGTGGGTAGTTTTGAGCGACTCTCTCAGCGCCCTAGCTTTAGTAATGCTGGTAATATTTGGCAGCGAATTTGGCAACCTGAAGTCTCGCTGGCATCTCCATTGGCTAAAAATAACTGCTCGTTGCCATAATTAAGGGTTAAGCAAGCACTGCCTGTAAAAAGAGCCAAACAACATTGTTGCTTAATCACTCGATTAGCAACAATGAATTAAGAATGCATGTAAGTGGTGTTTTTGCCGTTTGCCTTAGCCTGATAAACAGCGTTATCAGCATGCTTAAACAGCTCAGTAAACGTGCTGTTACTATCACTCATACATGCACCTACACTGACTGTTAGCCCTTCACTGCCCACTTTAATTTCAGCAATTAATTGGTGTAGTCTTTGGCAAAATATTAAGGTATCTGCACTATGGGTGTCGGGCAGCATAATTAAAAACTCTTCCCCACCATAGCGTGCAACTAAATCAGTTTGTCTGCTTATTTTTTTAAGACATTGGCCTAGTTCTTTTAGCACCCTATCGCCCTCTAAATGACCATAGGTATCGTTGATCTGTTTAAAATCATCAATATCAATCACTAATAGTGCAACTGAGCGGTGTGTTCTTTTTGCTTGTTCGAGTAGTAAAACACTGCGGTAATCCATTTCACGCCTGTTTAATAGCGATGTTAGCTCATCGGTAGACGCTAAAGATTGCAAGCGCTCAGTTTGTGCTTCTAGCTTTTCCCGTGTTTTTATCAACTCATCGTAGAGTTTATCTCGCTGCGTAGCATTAAAAAAGCTCCAGTATATAAACCCCTTTTCGTCAAGCTGAGCATTAACGGTAACCGCCATTCGCTCCCCCTGAGCACTGAGCATAATTAACTGCATTTCTTGGCATTTTTTTTCGTGTATTAAGGTAGGAAGCACATAACTTTGTAAAAATATTTTTGAAGATTTAGTTAGGATTTTGTCAATATACTTGCCAATAAGTTCATTGCAATGCCAGTGTAGTTCCTTTTTAAAATAAGTATTTACATAAACAATTACGTTATCCGCATTGGTAACCAATGCGCCACTTAAAAAGTAATCAGCAGAGTAATCTGTAACTCTATTATCATCTAATTGATGCAGTGGCATTAAGGCTAACTCACAAAGTCAATAATCGAACGGCCGACTGTTTCTGGGTGAGTCATATGAATACAATGACCATGTGCGCTTATAACTTGGAGCGTAGCGTTAGGTATTTCATTTGCGACAAATTCGCCTACAGATGGCGCGGCTAAAGCATCATGTTCACTTTGTAAAACTAATGACGGCTGTTTTATATGTTTAAGCGTAGCGCGATAATCAGATAAAAAAGTGGCTTCTGCAAAGGTTTTTGCAATCAGTGGATCGGTTGAACAAAAGCTCCCCGATAACTCGGCTATAAATTCATCAGGGTGAGAACTACCTATAACTAAAGGTGCTAAATAATTGGCCCAGCCAATGTAATTTTTATCCATCAGGTTAAGTAGTTCATGCAAGTCTTGTTTTTCAAACCCGCCAAAATAATCAGGGGGTAAATTTAAAAAGCACGGTGAAGGACAAACCATAACAAGCTGAGTAAATAACTCTGGCTGCTCAATGGCGGCAAGTGCCCCAATTGTTGCGCTAACAGAGTGACCTATAAAAGTCACATCGCTTAAAGCAAGTGCGCCACATATCTCAAGTACATCTTTGGCATAGCCATCAAGGGTTGAATAACGCTTTTTGTTGTATTGAGAAATATCAGACTTACCAGAGCCTACATAATCAAACAGCACTAAAGTAAAATGTTGCTCAAGCACTGGAGTAACAAACCGCCACATATTTTGGTCACAACCAAATCCGTGAGCCAAAACCAAGGTTTTATCACCCTTGCCAATTATTTTGACGTTGTTTCTTTTGCGTATTTCATTTAAGTGCGGCATTAGAATGATCCTTTTCTTTGTTCACCCAATAAAAGTAGTATATTTATTAAACATAGTGAGGACTACTGTTTATATAAATAAGTTTAACTCATTGCAAAGCTTTATACATCAATTAGTTAGATGAAAAATCATCAAGAGAAAAAGTACATACTATTGTATTAAAAAGTGTGATTATTTATTTTGCTTAGGGATAAAAAAACACACTTTTGTTAACATTAAATTACATCCTTAGCAGCCGGCATCATCTTAAATAAAATGGCTATTACAACCAAACGGATTAGTTCTGGTGCTCGTACTGCCCACGATAAACTTCAAATACTTTTAATACGGTGTGTTGTTCTTTTGAAAGCGCGTCAAACCAATCGTCAAATAATTCATCATCTTCTTGTTCGCTTAATGCTAAATAATGAGCAAGTAATTCAATGATGTCGTTATGAGAACACCCTAACGAATCAACTTGTTTAGCCAATATACTGTGGTCACGCTCTCTGAGAGTATCCATGACTCCTTGGTCGATTTGGTCTTGTTGTGCCTGAGCGTCACTCATAAAACTACCTCTATTAACGTTATTAAATTCTTATTATTTTGTTCGCTGAGTCTAGTTATAGCAGCCTAAATACTAATAGCCAGTACTTTTGATCTAAGTGCTTATTTTTTGACTATTTTGTGCAAATACACAGCAATTACACTGCGTTTAAGGCTATTTAAAATGATTTGCAAAGGGAAAATAAATACGTTAAATTAAATGATATACTATCACATAACACTAAAGGCATTTTATGAAGCCCAATATTCACCCTGATTACCATGTGGTTGCTTTTCATGATACTGCAGCTGATTCTTACTTTATTATTGGTTCAACCATTAAAACCAATCGCACCATAGAAATTGAGGGTAAAACATATCCTTATGTTCCTATTGATGTCTCAAGTGACTCACATCCATTTTATACAGGCAAACAAAAAACGCTCGCTACTGATGGACGCGTTGCGCAATTTAATCGTCGGTTTAAAAACCTCTCTACTGCTAAAAAGGAAAGCAAATGAAAGTTTTAAGTTCATTAAAAAGTGCAAAACAACGACCAGGTTGTCAAATTGTAAAGCGCAAAGGGCGAGTATTCGTGATATGTAAAGATAACCCTAGATTTAAAGCTGTGCAGGGTATGAAGAGAAAATAGCAAGATAAAATAATGCCGAGTTTATACTCGGCATTATTATTAGGGTCTGTTTATTTAACTACAACAGAAAACTCAGGCACTGCTTGAATAACCTTTTTCACGGTACATGTATTTACCGCAGCAATCAGTGCTTTTTTATATTTAGCTGGGAAACCTTCTGGCAAGCTAATTTCGATTGAAAAAAGCTTCTTACCGTTTTCATCTACATTTTCATTATTTTGTGTCAGTGTCATCCCCTCGGTCGAGATCTCTCTTTGCTGACAAAATTTACGCGCATAAAAACCTGCACACAACACCATGCTTACTAAAAAATAGTCAAACGGCTCTGGATGTTCTGCATCACCACCAGCGTTTATGCTTTGGTCGCTTATAACTTCATGCTCACCAAACTTAGCACTTAATTTTTGACCATCTAACATTGAAACCGAAATTTCCATTACTAATCCTTATTTTCCAAACAATAATTCAAAAAAGCCTGGAGGCTCGTGTAATTCGTGATATTTTTTGCGCAAATTATCAATCGCCTTAAGTGGTTTTTTTGCCGACTCAAGCCCCTGCTCGTTCGCTACTTTTTTGGCTAACTGGGCTTGAATCAGCACCTTATCTAGCCCTTGCACCGACTTTTCAGCTTCTTTATAAAATTTGGCTTGCTTACTTTGCTCTATCAATTCAATAAACTCATCGATAGCGCCATTAAATTCTGCTAACTGGGTTGCTTCAACACTTTGTTTATAAGCAAGCCCAATGTTTTTCATGGTCTTTTCTAAGTCGCTCATTTCATTTGCGGCAACTGTTTGACTAAATATTAATACCATTAACAACAAAACTGCTTTCATTAATACATCCTAAAAAATAATTGTTGCATACATACTAAACTTACTGAGGTATTATATAGCATAACGCCTAGATGTCACACGGAGCACTTCCACAAGGATAAAATTGGGCTTTAAAAAGTTTACAGAGAAATGTATGTCCTTGTTTAAATTATACCGCCTGCTAACGTTTACCTGCCTTCTGTTGGGTAGTTATAGTGCTTATGCCCTAGAAGTCATATTTATTAACCCTGGTTTTTCTAACACGGAAAATGCACAGAACAACACAGGTAACTTTTGGTTTGATGTTTCTAAAATCATGCAAAATGCAGCCACTGATTTAGATGTTACATTAACGATAAAATACGCCAACCGAAATCATATTTTAATGAAAGAGCTTATTCAGCAGGCTATAAATGATAAGCCAGATTATCTGATTCTCGTAAACGAAAAAAATGTTACCAGTAAGTACCTCTCTAAAATAGACAGTAAACATGTCCCTATTTACTTTTTATTAAATCGCCCTTCGCCTGCGTCACTTGATATGTTACGTAAAAATGGCACTAACATAGTCGGTAGTATTACCCCAAATAATCGCGTTGCAGGTAAATCATTGATGCAGCAGCTTTATAAAAAGTTTACCAATAAAACAACAACTAGCGCACATATATTGGCGTTATTAGGCGACTATGCAACGCCTGCTTCTATTATGCGCACTCAAGGGTTAATGGATTTTTTAGCGCAAACGCCGCAAGTTACTTTAATCGCTAAAGAGGTTGCCAATTGGTCTAAACAAGAAGGGTTTACAAAAACTTTGGCGTATATGCATCAAGCTCCTGAAATTAACATTATTTGGTGTGCGAATGATGCCATTGCTTTTGGCGCAAAAAGGGCATTAAAACAGCTAAACATGCAATCTCAGGTTATTGTGGGCGGTATTAACTGGGAGGTTCCACCTAATAATGGTTCAGAGCTTGATGTATCTATAGGAGGTCATGTTTTGTTAGGTGCTTATGCTCTGGTTAATCTGTTCGACAACCATACGCAACCAAAACTTAGTCCTTTGCTTCATCGTTCAGTTGATATTTTTGACCCACTTACTGATGAAAACACTCCCTTATATAAGGCGATAAATACAACAGGTCTAGCAGAAATAAACTTTATACAGTTTAGTAAAACACGCGCTGATTGGCATAAATTCACAATAGAAAATCTACTTTTAGCGCTTGAGCAATAGCACTGTAAAGCCCCTTTACAGTGCGGTTACTTTATTTAAAACTCTGAATGTATATTGTCATTTTATTAATGCTATCTATGCCCTATTAGATAACCAAAGCGTTTGATAGGGTGCTAACTGCATGGTTTGTAGCGCGTCATCGAGTGTTGTTTTAGAAATTAGCTCAACCCATTGCTGAGTGTTTATTAAGTTTAAATCGGCTAAGGTTAAGCTTTGTGGCTGACTGCTAATATTATAAACACAAAAAATGCTTTGTTGGCGGTCTATACTTTGTCGCCAAAAACCAAATAACCCCTCGCCTAAGTGCAAAGTAAATTGTGTGGCATTAGGATGGAATGCTGCTTGCCTTTTACGCACAGCTAATAACTGTTTTATTCCCTTGAACACCTGATGATGATGGCTATATTTTTCTTCAATCGCCGCTAATAATTTTGATTCTTGCCAGCGATGGCGGTTAATTGCGCGATTATGCTGCGAATTTTCAAAACGTTCATAGTCATTAGTTGTGCCAAGTAAACTGTGAATATATATCCCCGGTATTCCTTCCACTGCAAACATAATGGAATGGGCACACAAGAAACGCTCAAGGCCATATTTATCTGCGCCGTTATGCGTCCCTTGTAGGGCATCAAATAAGGCAATATTTAGCTCGTAAGGTGTATGCGTGCCATCGTGACTTGTGCGCATTGAAACGCGCCCACCAAACTGCATAGTAGTACTTACTAATGAGGCAACCTCACTCGGTTGTAATAAGCCTTCAATTGGCCTCAAACCAATGCCATCATGAGAGGCTATAAAATTAAAATATGCGGTACCATTTTGTGCTGGCGGCATGCTCATCATCCAGTGCTTAAGCGCCGTACTATCACCGCTAAGTAAGGTATGCAATAACAACGGCGGCAAGGCAAAGTTATAAATTGCATGGGCTTCGTTGGCATTACCAAAGTACGATAGGTTTTCTTGATTAGGAATATTGGTTTCGGTAATAATCACCACACTGGGCTCGGCATGCTCAATCAGCGTTCGCAGTAAACGCACCACTTCATGAGTTTGTGGCAAGTTTATACAACTGGTATTAAGTTGCTTCCATAAAAAGGCCACAGCATCCAGACGAAATAAGCGAATACCGTTATCTAAATAGTGGCGAATAATGCTAACAAACTCTTTTAAAACCTCAGGGTTTTCAAAATTAAAATCCACTTGATCATGACTAAATGTACACCACACATGCTTATCACCGCTTGCTGTGGCGACCGTATGTAATAATGGCGAGGTTCGTGGGCGCACTACTTGGCTTAAATCATCAGTTAAACTGGCTGTTTTAAAGTAGTCTTTTCCTGGGTGAGTATCGGTTAAAAAGTTTTCAAACCAAAGGCTTCGGCTAGAACAATGATTAATCACTAAATCCGCCATTAACTTTACATCTTTTGCAATCGCGTTAATATCTTGCCAATCGCCCAGCGCTTCATTAACTTGCGCATAGTTCATTACCGCAAATCCTTCATCTGAGCTGTACGGATAAAAAGGTAAAATATGCAGTGCATTAAGCTGGTGATCGCACTGCTCTTTTATAAAGCGGTGCAAGGTTTTTAACGGCGCCTCTAGGGGAGTTCCAACTGCTAACTCACTGTCTTCATGATTTATAATAGAATCGCCATAGGCAATTAAAATAATATCTTGTTCATCCCAGCGATTAGTGTGCGGCGTGGGATCGCGAAGTGAGTTATTCCCCAATATCAAGGTGATTAATTCTTCAGCCAACTCAGCTACCGGCATAGGCAACTCAATCCCTTGATAAATAGTATGTAAGTGTTGTTCGACTCGTTGAAAAAACTGTTCCCTAACTATGTCCACAGGCGCCTCGTTTAAGTATACCAATTTAACTGTATTGTTCGTTATCAAGCTCAACGGCTTCTTTTAATCGATCTAGTACATCGGGCATCGCCGAGGCTACACGGTTCCAACTTGGCACAAATGGCGCTTCCATTGGGTTTTCTAAAAAGTGTTGGCCAGCATTCATAATATTTTGTGCAAACATTTCTACCGCTTTTTCTTCTTGGTGAATATCAAGTGTTAAACCATTCATTAACGCATCATTATGATAGGTTTCAATAAAGTCTAAACCAATGCGGTAATAAGTCGCTTTTAATGAACGTATGGTTTCGCTGGTAAAAGTAACTCCTTGCGTAGCTAACTTTCTAAATAGTGCTTTAGTGATATCAATCGACATTTTAGAAAGGCCAGCTGTTTGGTCGTCCAGCGATAATTCTTGGTGTTTATGATCGTAATTATCGGCAATATCAACTTGGCATAAGCGGTTATGGGAGTAATTACGGTACATCTCGCTTAATACGCCAATTTCTAATCCCCAGTCACTAGGAATACGAATATCGTTTAATACATCGCGTCTAAACGAAAATTCACCGGCTAATGGGTAACGAAACGAGTCCATATACTCAAGGTAGTCTCTGCTGCCTAATATGGTTTTAAACGAGCGTAATAACGGAGTAACCAGTAAACGCGATACTCGACCATTTATTTTTCCATTGGCAGTACGCGGGTAAAAGCCTTTACAAAATTCATAGTTAAATCGAGGATGCGCAACGGGATAAATTAATCGCGCTAATAAGCCTCGGTCATAAGTTAAAATATCGCAATCATGTAATGCTATTGACTCAACCTTAGCGGTAGCGAGTTTATAGCCCATGCAATACCACACATTACGGCCTTTACCGAGCTCACGTGGCGCCACACCTAAAGCTTGAAGCTCTTTATCGAGCGCCTGCAAACGTGGGCCATCGTTCCACAACACTTTATGGTTTTGATCAAGCGATTTAAAAAAGTTCAATGCATAGCGATACTGGCTTTCGTCGGCTCTGTCTAAGCCTATAGTTATTTGCGATAAATACGGTACTTGTTGCAGCTCTTTAACAATATTTTGTAAAGCAGGGCCTTTTAACTCACTAAATAATGAAGGCAATATAAGCCCCATTGGTCGCTGTTTACTAAAGCCAAGTAACTCTTTTTCTAAATCATCTACGGGTCTATTGGCAATGTTATGTAGTGTTGTAATAATGCCATTTTGGTAAAAATCAGCCATGTAAACTATACTCCTCAGAACTGGGTAAAATACTGTTAATACAAGGTAGTGCTGTAATTTCTTCAACCCAGCCTAGCGGTGCCGGCAATTGAGAATAGCGCGCTTTGTTATAGGTTAATTTAACTGGCTTTTTACTCTCTGGATTGGTAATGATGATGGCGATATCAGCCTCTTCTAGCATTTGCTTATCGTTTTCACTATCCCCTAGCGCAATAATGCTCAGCGCTTTAGTAAACTGCGCATTAAACTGCTGCACTAACCATTGCTGAGCCATGCTTTTATCGGTATTTTTTCCAATGTGAACAAAGCGCCCGCCTACTTTAACCTCGTAGCCATATACTGATATCGCATTGATAAATTCATTTAGTTGCTGCTCATCGCCATGCCAGTAGAGCGGATCTGAGTATTGACGGGTTTGTGCTTGCGTTGCTTGTAGCTGGTTTAATCCTGTCATTTTCATTACCTGCTCACTGGTAAGCTCACTAAACAAACTATATTGGTCGCCGTAGTCTTTTTTTAAGCGTTTTAAATCAGTCCATAAATTGCTAATGGGTGCAGCAAACGAGTAACACCAGTAGCCTTGGTATTCGCTGCAGCCAATTGGCCTGAGATTAAAATAATTTTTAGGAATATAAACAGCCGAGCCATTTTCAACAATGAAAGGCTGTGTAATATTAAGCGCTTGTTGCAGTGCCACTACTTCACTAAATGTTTTGCTGGTATTAAATACCACAGGTACACCGCTGTATTGCAGCTCTTGTAATAAGGTATCTACCGCATCGGTGTTGTAATCTCTGTGATTGAGTAATGTGCCATCTAAATCGGTAAAAATGATAGGTTGTACAATACTATCGCTTGTAAGCACCATCGCAGTTACATCTCGATTACTATCGAGCTCTATAAGTGCATTTGCTTTAGCACTAAGGGTGTTGAGGTTTTCACGCGTGATGCGTTCAAAATGAGAAATAAACCACAATAACTGCTCATCAGTCATAGTGCCTGCGCCCTGCCCTTGTTTGGCAATTAACTTGTGTTCTTGCTCTTGGCGCCACGCAAACACATCATCAAAACTCGGGGCTTTGAGCATAATTGTGTAATCGATTTTATCAAAAACGGTTTTATATTCATTGGCTAAACAGCTGTTAATACAGCGACGCCATAACCCTTGTTGATCGTATGATTTTTCTAGCTCGTTAATAGGCTCAACTAAAGTAAAAGGCTGCTGTGGTTCACTGGCTACACACCACCCTTCTAAAATAACAACATCGATCGGCTGACTATTAGTTAACCATTTGTTTTTTGCTACAGGTTCATCTTGTTGCTTATCAAAACGCGGCAGCGGTACATTTACTTCTGCATTTAATAAACGACTAATGGTGTTATCCATTAACGCAACATCGTGTGTACCCGGTACGCCTCGGGTGGCGAATAAACAATGCACATCTTGCGCTAACTGTTGGCGTTTTTGAGTTGATAAATAAAAGTCATCAATAGAAAGCGCAACACAGTTTAGGTGGGTATTTTGGCTAAACCAAGTTACTAAATAATCACCAAGTGTGGTTTTTCCTGAGCCTTGGCAGCCATTAATTGCGACAAATATAGGGGCTGTTTTTTTACTGGTTAGAATGTCCTGCGCAATAGCAGAAAAATACTGCTCGCTAATATACTGATATTTCAACGGCAGTTGGTGTTTTACTAAAAAAGCATTTATATCCACACTCTTGATCTCCATGTAACAATCCCTGAGTCAACTATAGGGTATGACTAAGGAAATGCAGTTACTAGACCAATATTATTTATTGTTACTTTTTAGTAGGTTAAAAAAAAAGCGCATTTAAAATGCGCTTTTTTGGTGCAATATTTTTAACCACAGTGCAAACTTAACTCTGGTCGCTCTGTGCTTTGGGTAATACTAAGTTTAATACTATGCCTAAAATAGCACATAAGCTCACACCTTCTAGGCTGAACTCACTACTACCTATGTACATACCACCAATACCACAAATTAAAATAAGTGCCACAATACTTAAATTGCGCGGCTCACTTAAGTCATCGCCCGATTTAACTAAGGTGTTTAAACCAATAACCGCAATAGAGCCAAATAATAAAATCATTATTCCGCCCATTACTGGCACCGGAATGGTTTGCAAACTAGCGCCCATTTTAGCAACAAATGCTAAGCAAATTGCGATAATGGCAGTCCACATCATTACTTTAGGGTTAAAGTTTTTAGTAAGCATTACCGCACCGGTTACCTCTGAGTAAGTAGTATTAGGTGGGCCGCCAAATAAGGATGCGGCAGAAGTGGCTAAACCATCACCAAATAAGGTGCGATGTAATCCTGGTTTTTTCAAATAATCTTTTTTTGTAACTTGGCTAATTGCCATCATATCGCCAATGTGTTCAATAGCAGGCGCAATTGCCACCGGCACCATAAATAATATGGCTTGCCATTTAAACTCTGGTAACACAAAGTTTGGCACAGCTAACCACTGTGCATTACTTACGGCTTCAAATTGCACTATACCCATAAATAACGATAGCGTGTAACCGGCAACAACACCGGCTAAAATAGGTATTAATTTAAATACCCCTTTACCCCACACGGCAAACACTAAAGTAACGAGCAATGAGAACATAGAGATAATAATAGCGCTGTCGTAGGCAATGATTTGTGTGCCACCATCGCCACTTTTACCCATCGCCATATTAACCGCTGCAGGCGCAAGCGCTAGACCAATCACCATAATCACTGGGCCTACCACAATTGGCGGCAAAATTTTATGTAAGGTTTTTGTACCTTTAAACTTCACCAATAAACTTAATAGCATATAAGTAAAGCCCGCCGCCATTAAACCACCCATCGTGGCCGGTATGCCCCACATTTGCACTGAGGCAATAATGGGTGCAATAAACGCAAATGACGAAGCTAAAAAAATAGGCACTTGGCCTTTAGTCACAAATTGAAACAACAAAGTACCTAAACCAGCGGTAAATAAGGCTACGCTAGGATCTAGGCCTGTTAATATTGGCACTAATACCAACGCACCAAATGCAACAAATAGCATTTGGGCACCGGTTAAAATGGTTTTTATAGAAAATGTAGAATTATTTTGCACTGCTAAACCTTAGTAAACCGTACCGAAAATTTTGTCACCTGCATCGCCAAGCCCTGGAATAATGTAACCTTTTTCATTTAAATGGCTATCAACTGAGGCAGTAAAAATCTCAATATCAGGGTGAGCGGCTAATGTTTTTTCAACGCCCTCAGGTGCAGCAACCAGTACGATTACTTTAATTTCTTTACAGCCCGCTTTTTTAAGCATATCAATGGTGGCGATCATAGAGCCACCAGTAGCCAGCATTGGGTCAATCACTAAGCTTAAACGCTCATCAATATTACCCACTAGTTTTTCAAAGTAGGGTACTGGCTCAAGAGTTTCTTCGTTACGCTCTAAACCCACTACACTCACTTTAGCCGCTGGGAGTAACGACATTACGCCGTCCATCATACCAAGGCCCGCACGTAAAATTGGCACCACGGTAATTTTTTTACCCTTAATGTGCTCAACTTTAAGTTTATTGCCGTCCCAGCCTGTAATTTCGTTATCTTCTAATTCTAGATTTTTAGTGGCTTCGTAAGTTAATAATGTGCCCACTTCTGAACACAACTCGCGAAAACTTTTCGTGCTAATTCCATGCGCGCGCATTAAACCTAACTTATGTTGAACAAGGGGATGAGAAATAACGTGAATAGCCATAGTAATAAACCTAGTGATAAAAAATTTGACGTATTTTATATTAAAACAGGCCGTTTGACTGTTAATTTTAGTCTTGATTTCATAGTTCGTGCCAAAATATTTAATTTAGCCACAACTATAAAGATTTTTGTGTTTATGAGTTGTTACTCGCTAACCAATTATTTACCTGATCATGCATGTAGCTGTTAACCTTTTTGTGTTCTGGGCTCCACCCAAGTAAAAACCGATAAAAGTCTGCCCATGCCACTGGCCATAAATGAGCCCATTGTGTAACAACATCATCAGCATTAATGTGTGGTTGATAGTCACTCAGAGCTTGCTTCAATTGGCTAAAATAATAATCAAGGTAGCTCTGTGCGTGTTTATGAAGTTCAGATTCATCCATACAACTGGTCATAAAATACATTACATCGACCACCCCAACACCCGCACCCACATATTGAAAGTCATAACCGAGTATATGCCCTTGGCTATTAGCGGCAAAATTAGCAAGCTTGGCATCACCATGAATTAACGTTTGGTAGTCACATTGTTTTAACGCGTTATTTAATTTAGTAGCTGCCTGTTTAATATCGGACTTTTTAGGTAAGTTATTAAATTCATCAGGCCGGGTATCTAAATGCCAATAGCTTCCTTGCGGCCATAAGCCATCAAACTTTGTATTTAAATGAAAGGCATGAAAATGTGCCAACCACTTTAATATGGCTTTTATATTATCGGTGGTTGCTTGGGTGTATCCCAGCTTTGAAAAATCTTTAAACACCAAGGCAAACTCATCGCCTTTGTTGATTGCTTTAATGCATTCAATAGCTGCCGCTTGCTTGGGCAGCTTATGACTAAATTGCTGATAAAACGTATATTCAACGTGGTAAGAGTCACGCTTTCTATTAAGTGCAAAGCTGCTTTGTTTAATTTTAGGGTGATTAATATGATCGGGTACTTTAATCGCTTTAATCACACAGGCTTGCTCATCAAGTTGACACTTCACAATTTGACCACAGTCACTCCAAAGCGAGGTTAGGGTTTCGCCAATAGCTATACGTTGAAAATGCGGGGTAAGTAATGGAAGATAAAAAGACATAGCCATATTAGGTTGCTAAATTTTAGTTAGCTTAACATTAGACGGTGTTTTTAATAAAAGGTCTTAAAACAAAGCTCTTAATAAATAAGTTCATATGGTTTTACACAAACCTATATATAAAAAACGAATGCTAGTTTTTGAATGGATGGCCAAATTAGTCATACCAAAAAAAGCAGCTTGTCATGCGTATTTTGCACAGAACTCTATACAACTTAGTCGCCTACCATTTATAGTTATAGCGTTTACATTTGTATTTATGGCTTGAAAACCAATTTTTTTTTAGTACACGCATTGATGCGGGATTATTTTCCAAGACCAACGCTTTCAGCTGAGTAATATTAAATTTACTTTGAGCAATATTTATAAGCTGTGACAAACAAAAACTAGCAGCCCCCTTAGAAGTAAAAGCTTCAGCCACACGATAGCCAACAAACGCTTCATTATTTGAGACGTCCTTAATATTTGCTCGTGCAACTATAATGTTATTTTGAAGTAATACCCCACTATAACCAGCGCCTTCATTCATTTGATTAATTAATAAATCAATGTGCTCGGTAACACCTTTTATTGAATAAAACGACTTAGCTCTAGGCTCAATTAGCGTTTCAAACCATTGCTTATTTTCTAATTCAAAATCTAACAGTTGACTAGCATGATGTTTAGCCAGTTTTTCAAACACCATATGAACCTCTAATCCTTTCGCCAAATAACAGACTTAAAATTGTTAATTAAATTGATGAGGATGTGCTCACTAAAACGGGGGAAGAGCATTGTCCGTTTAAGATTCATACTAAATACCGTTTGTTACCGATAAGTATTTGCTTTTACCGAAACTGACATAATAAATAGTTAAAAAAAGCAATTTGAATATATTACTACCAAAAGAATTTTTAATAATAATTCCTTTGTCAGTAATTGAGGCTACAGGAAAAGTTTGGCTTGAACACCAATCTATTTTCGCTTGAATAGTTTTAGTTGAATCAGGGATGTTTACTGTTTGCGTAACCCCTCTTTTTATAGTGGCAACTTCTACGTCATCCGCAAACAACTTATAGTCTCTAGCCATATCTACAAATTGTTTTGGTCTAAAAACTTGAATATTCATCTAAACTCCATTTAGGTATTTAACACCCCATTAGAGGCAATAAAATAATTGGCAAAATTAGCGACGCAGGAACAAAAGCCAACTGTTTTATCCTGCTTAATGTGTTTGTTGTCTAAATAAAGCTATTAGCAAGTAACCCTACGCCAAGCCCTAAACCAAATATAGATAAGTTGCGTAATATATATACTTTTTTAGAGATATCATAAATAGTTTTACCTTTTGTTAATGACTCAACTATATAGTCTTGAGCAATTAAAGAGTTAAGAATTGAAAAACAAAAACAACCTAAAGGAATATAAACCTTTGAGCCAAAGGTAAGTACTTTTAATTGAATAAGTATAACAACAGCACCTATTATTGCTGATGATAGCCATGCATACTGTTTTAACAACTCAAAATGTAGCTCTGTTGTAATAGTTTCATTTTGGATTTTATTTTTTTCTACACTTCGAGATTTCTCTATACTATCTTCATTATTTTCGACTTGAACTGATTCTTCCATAATTAGAATAAAACTCCATATTTTGATAAAAACCTAAAGCCCGCATAATGGGCTGATAATTGTTGGCTAAAGTGTATGTAACGAAGCTGAGTCAACTGTTAGCAGTTCCGCGCTTAAAGCGCCTGTTATATACAGTTGTTGACTGTTGCTAAACCTAAATCTATATTTGCAACAATATAGCCATACTCTTTCTTAGTTAACTTTTTAGCCTGATATTGTTGCTTAGCTAATTCGTGAGTCCAAGCCTTTTCACATGGAGCTAAGGGAATAGCTGTATCAACCATTAAAAGGTGTTTTTCCTGAATAACGCCGCCTTTTTTAACAATGCTTTTAGCGCAAAGGCTTAAAGCATATTCAACAGCAAATTTATCAACACTTGGCATACCTACAAATTCTACATCACAACCAAGTTTCTCATTACCTTTAGCATCAATATAATAAAGCTGGCCTGACGTAGTACAACCAGATATAAATAAGATGATAACGAGTAATAAAATATGTCTGATATTCACTTTGCCTCCTTGTGCAAATAAGCCCGTATAAAGGGCTAAAACGTAACGGCGATTTAGTCAAACTTGGCCAAGCCCAAACTCAATCCCCGTGTAGTTTTGATATCCTAGCGAGATTGCGAGCATTTTGATGTGTTTGTTATTTGCCAGACCTTGAATAGATTGATAGCAAAGGAAACTTACTTTCACCAAAGTTGATGGTTAACGATAGTGTCTCATCTGCTTTGAATGATTGTAAAAACTCCAATGGTGCAATTCGTTGCCCGTCTGCAAGGATAGCCATTAGGTGTTTATTAGTTAGACTTCTTCGACCTGATGCCATATTAGTCAAAGTTACTACCGCCC
Source organism: Pseudoalteromonas sp. S1608 (assembly GCF_005887265.1). Lineage (GTDB taxonomy): Bacteria > Pseudomonadota > Gammaproteobacteria > Enterobacterales > Alteromonadaceae > Pseudoalteromonas > Pseudoalteromonas undina. Next base: position 154,794 of record NZ_PNDK01000014.1, on the reverse strand, counting down.
AACGCTCACCAGAATCATTACTCATTAATACAAAATTATTTACACTAAAATCACTCTGCTCTGGCTGAATGTTTGATTCATTTGGAAAGGCTAAATTAAAACTATTAGGTACAACTCTATCAATAGAAAGTACCTCTTCACCTGAATGGGCACCGAATGTACAAACCAGCAATATCAAAGACATCCTTTTCAACATAAGTTCTCTCCTAATGGCATAGACATAATGACACCCACACGGTGTTAGCCTCCGCTTTTCGTGTGTTAGCTTAATTCAAAGCCAGAGCCATGATTAGTTTGTCAATTTTGCACCGACACATAACGAGCCTGTAGATTAACTCGTTTTAAATTTATTTTAATTGATGAATCAACCATAGCCGAGTTCCTATTTTGGTTCAATCAGTTATCGCTAGTTTACTTAAAATAGAAAAAAGAATGTACGGTTGTTTTAATGGCTATTTTAGAGGGAATTACAGGTGTTTAAGTCGCTAAAAGGTATCATATATTGACACCCATCTTAACGACCTATTGAACCTGTGTCACAAATTTCACTATTAATCTCTGCATTTAGCTCCTTGAACTTTAAAAGGCTGGTTCCAGCTTTAAATAAGTAAATATCGTTGTAAAACTTAAATGACAGACATGGAAATACCTGCCCTATACAGTAAGTTTACGCATTTGATTGATTAAGCTTTATGCGAGAAATTTTTCGCAGTTACTCATGTTTGCTCGCCGCTTTCTTCCTAGATTTTCACAATAACTTTCATGTGAAGAAGGTCTACCGACTGCTCCCTGGAACACACACGCAAATTGTGTCGTCAATTTCAGCCAGTTCTCAGGGCTAATATTGACTCGCTCTAGTAAAGGAAGGTATATATTGTCAATCTGTCCCCGCTTGTCTTCTCTTATAACACGACCTGTTAATTCAACGAGTTCAAGGTAGGATTTAAGTTCAAAAGGTAGGCCTTTTGGCATGATTTTGCGTGGTAAGCCTGCAAAACGTAATAAACTTTTAGGTTGCTTGCCTGTTGCTGCACTTCCTAATCGCTTTTTCACGCTGGTATGATTTGATTCTTCGGGGGTGCTGGCTATCTTTGCTCTAATTGGATTTAAATCTACATACGCCATGCAAGCAGCTAGTGCAGCTTCATCAAGCAAGGCCTGTGATTTAAAGCGCCCTTCCCACAAATTTATAGGGAATAAATTTGAATGCCGTTAGGCAGCCCGAAGGGTGAGCGCCATGGATGGTAGCGAATAGAATCGACCAGTGCAGTTGTCTTCTTTATTTGCTTTGCGCGCAATATCTTCATTTAACAAGCGCATAAACCAACTGATACTAGATAGCCGCTCTCGGTATTGTTTTACTGTTTGATTGAAAAAGGTAAGCTCTGCTTTAGTGAGTTTTTCACCTTGCAGGTACTTTTACGTTAATAACGTGCCTTTACACACTTTATGCCAACGAATAATAATGGCTTTGTCATTTAGCCTATTGGCCTTTTTATTATCTACATATAGTACTAAATGAGTGTACTTCAGGCATCCTGCCTTCCGCCCTCCGGGCCAGCTGCGCTGTTGTAAAATGTTCCAACATTTTGCTGATTACTCATCACAGCATAAGCACACACATCTATGCAAAATACTTTTGCTAAGGCAAGTAGCCTATCTTCTACCCAGCCTCTGCGATGCTCATAAGACTGACCTGTAAAATGGTATTCTCCGCATAAAAAGGCTCGGCGTACACAACGTGAAATACAGTGATAATATCGCGTATCAGCCAAACTAACCTACCGCTTTCTTGCAATTGCCATAAGACACCCTACTTGTTTTTTTGCACTAAACAAAGGCTAGCCTTTAACTTCGAAAAGTGCAAAATTTAGGATGGGTGTCTTGTTTATTGTTGTTTATTTGCACTGCATTAGAAAGATGGTTGTCATCTTAAATTCAATGCATAAAGACGGTGCTTTATGGGAAGCGCCAAAAGTTATGAATTAGCTATTGACGCCATAGTCTCTTGTTAGAATTTAACTTGCAATACACTTAGCCACAGTCTGTTTAGGTGATGTTGAAAAGTCCAATTGAAGTGTTGTTAGAACGGGCTGTAGCGAGTCATTATTTTTAGTTGCCGCCCACCTAAACTCTTTCATCGATTTCATGGCAGCTTTATTAAATGTATTTTCTGGTACTGAATTTATTATTTGTATATTTTGAGCTTTGCCTAATTCATCAATTACAAAAGAAAATTCTACACAGCCACTTATACCTTTTCGCGCGGCACTCACCGGATATTTAGGGTAACTCCTATTCGTCACAACCCAATAGTTCTCAGTTTTTGATTTATCTCTCGTCAAATCTAGAGCGTTTATATCAACTCTAGTTTCCTGCTCTTCTGTGGTGCTAGAGCACCCAACTAATAACGTAATTAAAAATAGTTTGTATAGTTTCATCATAATTCCTTTTATTGCATCGATACTTGATTAAATTCTAACGCCCCATTCAGAGGCTTTTTATAGTTGGCTAAAATTACGAACGAAGTGAGAAAGCCAACTGTAAAAAGTCCCACACTGTAATGGCTTGTTATGTGCTTTTTCTTACAATCTTAGTTCGATACTGTACAAAAATTTTCTCACAAAGGCGAATAAGAACTGATAATAAAGATATGCAAAGCACTAAACCCCCTACTATTTTCACTTCACCAGTATCAAGGTAATAAAGAACGGAAAGAACTGAGAACACGATTAAGGTTATCAATTCAAATTTAAACTTTTTAATAAATTCCATTTTAAAACTCCAAATTTGAAATTACGACGAACAGATAACAGCTTTATCAGAGGACACTTTCCTCTTTTTATGAGCAATGTATGCCCCCTTAATTATTTTACACATTAATAACAAATCATGTAACTCATTGCCAGCTTAAAACTTTTAGTAAGGCTGTTCTTTTAATACAGTGCAGAAAAGAGGAAAGCGTCCTCATTTCTTGGCTTTGAAAGAAAGCACCAAAATGCCACATGTTGCGAATCTGCTTAAATTGTTTGTTATGTTCGAAGTTTAACTGCTGTGCCAAACACTAATATTTCTGATGCACCATCAGTAACTGAGCTAGTTGTAAATCGTATTCCTACTATTGCATCGGCATTTAACTTTTTTGCATCTTCTATTAATCGTTCTACCGCTACATTTCGAGCTTCCATCAACATCTCGGTATAGCCTTTGAGTTCGCCACCCACAATCCCTTTTAAACCAGCCATGATATCTCGACCAACATGTTTAGACTGAACCATGTTGCCATTGACGATTCCCAATACAGCTTCGATTTCCTTGCCAGGAACAGTTTCCGTTGTCGTATAAATCATAATTTTTCCCTAGATGATAACAGCTCATTAAACACCACTTTGGGAGTTATAACCCTCAAAACAGCGTATATTATATACGCTCAATAATTCCACTAAACAACTCTAATGTAAACAAGTAATTACGTAACTTATTTACCACTCATTGTTAAAATACACTAAAACAACGTTTAATAATGTTCTGTACCATTAAATTAGCCGCCATTAGTTATGGGCTTAAATTACACCCATAAAAAAGCCCCGCTTGATGTTACTCAAGCAGGACTCCACACTAATTTTGTATCAATAAAAGCGCCTAAACTGCAGGCGCTTTGCATTATTGAATTTTATTGGTTAACCACGCTTTTAAGCGGATTAACTGGCTGTGCGTTGTCGTCTAGAATGTTCATATCGAAGTCGAACTCATCAACACGAATCGCTTTTTCACGCTTTTTGTTGTAATCACTTAACTGAACAAATTCAGCGTCGTTAATTACTTTTGCAGCAAGTGCATTTTCAAGCGTGATTGAAAAACGCGTACCCGGCTTAAAGGTTTTAGCACGTAGCGCTTTTTTCACTTTAGCTAATAGCTCAAGTGACGCCATTTTAGCTTTGTAAGCTTGCTCATTGATGTGATGACCATCACCTTCAATTGGCTTAACTAAATGTGTGATTTGCGCTTTAAATGCCGTATCAAGCTGAGCTTGTTTTGCTAATTCACGAATTAAATCATCGCTAATTTTTGGCATTTTAGTTGAGTAGTTCATAGTAATGAAACGAATGAACTTACGAGTACCACTTGCAGGGAAGTTATCTAAGAACTTGTGCAATGCTTCTTCTGCACTTTGTAGTGCAAAACGAGTCGCATAATGGAAGTAAGGAGCCGCTTGCTCACGCTCGCTGCTTGCTACTTTTTGCTCGTAATACTTAATAGATGCCATAGCTGCATACAAGAAGCTCATTACATCGCCTAAACGCGCTGAAAGCATCTCAGCTTGCTTTAATTTACCGCCAAGTACTAGTAATGAGAAGTCAGCATATACAGCTAATTTAGCTGATAGTTTATGTACTGCTTTTTCGTAGTCACGTACTTCTGGTAATGCAGAGCTTGCGCCTGCAGTAAATGGCAGTACACCTAAGCGGAATGCACGTAAGCTGTTTGCTGTACTGTAGCCAATTGTTTTGCGTAAAATACCGTTAAATTCTGCATCTGCGTTTTTGTCATCGCTGTGGATAGACTCAACCATAGACTGTAGATATGGGTGACAACGCATAACACCTTGACCAAAGATCATCAGGTTACGAGTAAGAATGTTTGCGCCCTCTACCGTAATGGCAATTGGCTGCGCCACATAACCGCTAGCAAGCGTGTTTTGAGGACCATTCTGAATTGCTTTACCCGCTTGAATATCCATTGCTGAGTCAAGCACATCACGGCCAAGCTCTGTCATATGGTATTTAGCGATTGCAGTTACTACCGATGGTTTTAAGCCCATGCCTAAACCTTCAGTTGTCAATACTCGCATTGCTTCTTGTAGGTATGTTTTACCTGCAATGTCAGCTAGCTTTTCTTGAATACCTTCAAATTGGCCAATTGATAAACCAAACTGTTCACGCACTGCTGCGTACTCAGAAGCTGATTTAAATGCAACTTGTGCTGTACTTACACCCAATGCTGGTAATGAAATACCACGACCTGCGCCTAAACAGCTAACTAGCATTTGCCAACCGCGACCGATGTTTTTCTGACCACCGATAATAAAGTCCATTGGTACAAATACTTTGTTACCACGTGTAGTACCGTTGTAAAAACGGATACCCATAGGATCATGACGGTTACCAAGTTCTACACCAGGGTGCTCTTTTGGAATAAGTGCACAAGTAATACCTAGGTTTTCTTTGCCACCCAATAAACCATCAGGGTCAACTACTTTAAACGCTAAACCAAGTACAGTAGCAATTGGTGCGAGTGTAATGTAGCGCTTGTCCCATGTAATTTCTAGGCCAAGTACTTCTTCACCGTTGTACATGCCTTTAGTTACGGTACCTACATCAGGAATACCGCCGGCATCAGAACCTGCTTCTGGGCTAGTTAATGCAAAACATGGAATGTCTGTACCATTTGCTAAACGTGGTAAGTAATGTGCTTGTTGCTCATCTGTACCAAAGTGAAGTAGTAACTCACCTGGGCCTAACGAGTTTGGTACCATTACAGTTACCGCAACAGCTGAACTTTTAGTTGCGATAGTACCTACAATTGTTGAGTTAGCGTATGGGCTGAACTCTAAACCGCCAAACGATTTAGGGATGATCAGCGAGAAGAAACGCTCTTTTTTCAAAAACTCTAAAATGTCGTTTGGTAAATGAATACCATTTTGAATGACTGAATCATCAATCATGCCTAGTAGTTCTTGTACTGGACCGTCTAGAAACGCTTGTTCGTCTGCGGTTAATTTTGCCGCAGGTACATCGCGTAGCGCGCTAAAATCTGGTTTACCTTGGTAGATAGACCCTTCTAGCCATACATCGCCAGCGTCTAGCGCTTCTTGCTCAGTAACTGAAATACTTGGTAATACTTTTTTTAATTTTGTACGTAAACTCATAACGAACTCATCCGACCAGATAAATAATACCTACATTACGTCATAAAAATCGGTTTAGATCAATTACTCTATTCAATTAATTAACAGTTTTTTCAATTTATTTTCTTTACCTGAACGTAAACTGTTGAAATAAAAAGGCTTACACATGTACGCTGAATTATTATTTTTTTTGTTAAAAATTTAATAATTCTGGTTGTTGGCGCCGCAAATACGGATTTGGTAATAAAGTAGAAACAAAAAAGCGCAGCCTAAAATTAGGCTGCGCTTTTTAAATATGGGAATGTGAGTAAACCTAGCTTATTTTAACCACTTGTTTACCTGTAAAACCACCTGCTAACTGGTTGTTTAATGCGCTAGAAACAGCCTTTGCGTTAAAATCAACAGCTAATACTTCTGGAGGAATTATTTCGCCATTAGAGACCGTTTCAAGCAACAAATTACCCATAAAACTCATGCGCTGCTGCGCGCATAGGCTATTGGCTAACCACGCGCCACCTAAGGATACAATACTAATATTGGGTGCTCTACGGTACATTAGCTGCTGTTCAAAATTAGGCAGTGGATTTAAACAAGCAATACGACCACAAAAACGCATTAGCTCGATATTTTGAATGGTCGATTCCCCACCCATAATATCAATAACGGCATCAAATCCTTGTGGGCCAAGCTCTCGGCGAATTTTGTCACATAAGGCTTTGTCATTGTAATCAAAGACTACATCAGCCCCTAGCTGCTTAACCAATTTGTGGTTACGCTTGGAGGCGGTTGTAAATACATCGGCACCACGCTGCTTTGCAAATTGAATAGCAAATTGACCTACAGCACCTGCCCCGCCTTCAACAAAGAGGGTATCGCCCTCAGTTACGGCTAATTTATCTAAGCTGATAAGCGCTGCCATTCCGGCGCAGGGCAAAGTAGCAGCCTTATCACTGGCTAATTGCTGCGGAATGATAGACACTGCATAATTAGGCACTTTTGCGTATTCGCTCAATATCCCTTGCTCACCAATACTGGCGTGCCACATTACACGCTCACCCACGCCAGGAAATACGCCTTTACCCGCTTTAACCACTACACCCACTGCATCCAAGCCTAAAACATGCGGATACTGCCATAAACAAAAGCCAGATTTAGCAAATTGCGCATCCACCGGATTTAAACCAACATACTCCACTTTTACTAACAGCTCATTACCTGTGCATTGAGGCACAGGTAATTGAATATCCGTTAAGTTAATATCCTCATTAGGCTCTATTAAGGCAATAGCCTGCATAGATGAAGGAATAGTATCTGGGTTTGTAACTACAGTATTAGGCATCAAAAACTCTACTAGTTAGTATTACTTAACGCGTAACTCCATCGTCCATTAAATGACTGGTAAGCATTTACCTTAGCCAGTAACGATGAAATAGTTGAATCAACAGCATTTTCTTGTGCTATTAAAACATCCTGACGTGCATCTAACAACTCTAAGTAAGGAATTTGCCCTTCTTCATACATTGCTTGTGCTTGTAAAAATGCATTATTAGCAAATTGATACCGCTGCTCAGCAAAACGCGATTGCTGTGCTTGATTGACCAAGTATTGCAATGAAAGTTCACTCTCGTTAATGGCTTTTAACACCACTTGTTGATAGTCAGTATAAGCAGCTTGACTTAAAAACTGCTGCGCATCACGCTGAGCCAACAACGCAGGATAACTCAATAAAGACCATTGTACTTGTGGTGCAACTTGCCACTGCTGCTGGGTGTCGCTAAAACCATTACTGCCCAAACTTAGCACGCCTGCAAAACCACTTAAGCTGATATCGGGTAATAGAGCTTTACTGGCTGCCACACTTAAACTATTTGCTTGGCTAAAGTCATATAATGCTCGGCTAATATCGGGCCTTAGTGCAATCGCTTGATTTGGTTTTGCTAGTGACACTTGAAATGCCTTGCTCAATATAGCGCGTTCATCTTTAATGCTCAGTGATTGCGTTGGTTGTGCACTTAATACCGCCAGCGTAGATAAGTCACGAAACTTAGCATATTCAATCGCCGGAATGAGCGCTTGTTGCTGCCTAAGTTGCGCCATGGTGCGGTTTAAATCAAGCTCATTTGCCACACCTTCATCTACTTGCGCCTGCAGCACTTGAATGCTTTGTTCAAGTGCTTCTATTTGCATTTCAATAATTTGTTGCTTTTGCAGGTTGCCCTGATAGCTGGCAAACCCTTTAACCACAGATGACACAATTTCAATTTGTAATAGCCTAACTTGCTCTGCTTGGCTCATAGCTTGTGAATTTGCGGCATCAACGAGTGCAGTTATTCGACCAAATAAGTCGAGCTGCCAATCAAGTGCAACATTTGCACTTGATTGTCGGCTATTGGTATCGCCTAGTCCACTTCGTTTAGCTCCAACCTCAACACCGCCTTGCGGTAAGTATTGTGCTTGTTGTTCACCAATACGTGCCAACGCACTTTTAAGCACTAACTGACTCGTTTGTAAGTCGTAGTTATTAGCTAATGCGTTGCTAACAAGCTGGTTTAATTGCGCTGAACCTAACTTGTACCACCAGTTTTGCTCATCTTCACCAACATACTGTTCTGCCGATATTGCTTGGGCAACAAACGCGTTTACTTGTTGTTGCTCAGCTGCTGTATCTATTTTGCTCGCACAGCCAGATAACACTGCAATCGCTAACACTGAGCCTAAAAATGCCGGCATTTTAAATTTGTTTAAATGTAATTTAGTCATTTGAAGACTCCTCAGCGCGCTGCTTTTTTACCACCAGCATGTAAAACACTGGCGTAAATAATAGCCCAAATACAGTCACACCAATCATACCTGAGAATACTGCGTTACCCATTGCATGACGCATTTCAGCACCGGCACCGGTTGCCAACACTAACGGAATAACACCCGCGGTAAAGGCAATTGAGGTCATTAAAATAGGACGTAAACGCATGCGACACGCTGCCAACATAGCCTCAAGGTGCGATAATCCAGTGTCGTGTTTATCTTTGGCAAATTCCACCATTAAAATGGCGTTTTTAGAGGCCAGTGCCACCAGTACAATTAACGCTATTTGGGTAAATATGTTGTTGTCTGAGCCTACAAACCACACCCCTAATAACGCAGAGAATATAGTCATAGGTACAATTAAAATAATGGCCAATGGTAAACGTAGGCTTTCATACTGTGCAGCCAGTACCATAAACACAAGCAATACCACCAGTGGGAACACGTACACCATAGTATTGCCGGCAAGTACTTGCTGATACGTTACCTCAGTCCACTCATATTCAATACCAGTAGGTAGCGTTTTCGCCAATACATTTTCAATCGCTGTTTGCGCTTGGTCTGAGCTGTAACCTGGCGCTGGGCTGCCGTTAAGTTCAGCACTTGGGTAACCGTTGTAGTGCATAACACGATCAGGGCCTATAGTTGGCGTTACCGTAAGCACTGAGCCTAGTGGCACCATATTACCTGCACGATTACGTACTTTTAGGTTTAGTATTTGCTCTGGGTCTACCCTAAATTCAGCATCTGCTTGAGCATTTACTTGGTAGGTACGACCAAACATATTAAAGTCGTTTACATACACTGAGCCTAAATAAATCTGCAATGAGTTAAATACTTCATCAAGCGCAATACCTTGGATAAGTGCTTGTTCGCGGTCAATATCAATATCCATTTGCGGTACTTGAATTCTAAAGCTTGAATACAGCCCCATTAACGCCGGATCTTTTTGCGCCGCAGCAATCACTGATTGCAAGCTATTAAATAATGCTTCAAAGCCTTTATTTGCTCTATCTTCAATTTGCAGTTTAAAGCCACCTGTAGTGCCTAATCCTTGAATTGGCGGTGGCGGAAATACAGCCACAAACGCTTCATCAATTGCCGCAAAACGCTGATTTAACTGCGCCGCAATAGCCGAAGCCGACATACTCGGATCGGTACGCTCTGCAAAAGGCGCCAATGGTGTAAACACAATGCCGCTATTAGGGCTATTAGTAAAACCATTTACAGATAGGCCTGGAAACGCCACAGTGTTTGCAACACCTGGAACCTCGAGCGCTATTTGCTGCATTTGTTTTACTACCGCTTCAGTTCTGTCTAAGCTTGCTGCATCTGGTAGCTGCGCAATGGCAACTAAGTATTGCTTATCTTGCTGTGGTATAAAGCCACCAGGTACCGCGTCAAACAGCTTAATAGTGCCGCCAACTAAAGCAACATAGGCAACCATTACCACCACGCTCATACGAATAAGCTTTTGTACTAGCTTTTCATACCCTGTTGCACCACGGTTAAACAGTCGATTAAATGGCTTGAATAACCAGCGACCAAATAACTTATCTAATAAGCGGGTAAACGCATCTGGTTTTGCGTCGTGCGATTTTAACAATAAGGCTGCTAGCGCCGGCGACAATGTCAGTGAGTTAAACGCTGAAATAACCGTTGAAATAGTTATGGTTAAAGCAAATTGCTTATAAAACTGTCCAGAAAGTCCAGTAATAAAAGCCGTTGGAATAAATACCGCACACAATACCAATGCAATCGCAATAATTGGGCCGGTTACCTCTGTCATTGCAACGCGTGTTGCTTCAAGCGGCGATAAGCCGTTTTCTATATTTCGTTCAACATTTTCGACCACTACAATCGCATCATCAACCACAATACCTATAGCCAGTACTAAACCAAATAGCGATAAGGTATTAATAGAAACACCAAGCCACTGCATTACAGCAAAGGTACCAATGAGTGAAACTGGCACAGCTATAAGCGGAATAATAGATGCGCGCCACGTTTGTAAAAATACAATAACTACAATAACAACCAATGCGATTGCTTCAAGCAATGTCGCTATTACCGCATCAATAGAGCCACGAACAAACACAGTTGGATCATAAACAATGTCGTATTCAACACCTTCAGGAAAATCTTTCGATAAACGTGCCATGGTTTCACGCACCTGATCTGAAAGCTCAATTGCATTTGAACCCGGGCGTTGAAATATTGGCATTGCCAATGCGGGTTGATTATCAAGTTCAGCACGCAGTGAGTACGAGTCTTGGCCTAAGTCAACACGCGCCACATCTGACAAACGCGTAAGTTGCCCTTGCTCACCTACTTTAATAATGACCTGCTTAAACTCTTCAATGCTGTTTAGGCGGCCTTTCACGTTTAATAAAATTTGAAATTGGCTATCGTTAGAGATTGGTTGAGCACCTAAGCTACCCGCTGCAACTTGCTGATTTTGCGAGCGCAAAGCAGCCACAACATCGGTTGCTGTAAGCTCACGTGCTGCTAATGCATCTGGATTTAACCACACACGCATAGCATATTTACCACCGCCAAATAACTGAATATCACCCACGCCAGGTAAACGAGCTATTTCATCTTTAATGTTTAAATCGGCATAATTTGATAAATACGCCGTATCATGGCTATTCTGGGGTGAATATAAATGCACCACCATGGTTAAATCGGGTGATGACTTTTCAGCAACTACCCCTAAACGCTGTACCTCTTGTGGTAACCTCGGTAATGCACTATTTACTCGGTTTTGCACCTGTACTTGAGCACGGTCTAAATCCGTCCCTAAGGCAAATGTTACGGTTAAAGTCATGCGCCCGTCACTGGTCGCTTGTGAAAACATATATAGCATGTTTTCAGTGCCGTTTATTTCTTGTTCAAGCGGTGTTGCCACTGTTTGTGCAATAACCGTTGGGTTTGCGCCCGGATAGCTGGCTGTCACTACCACTGTGGGTGGCACAACTTCTGGGTATTCACTGACTGGCAGCTGAAATAAAGAAATGCCACCTGCAATCAAAATAATCAGCGACAGCATGGCCGCAAAAATCGGTCGCTGGATAAAAAAGTGTGAAAATTTCATTTAATAACCTTATTGCTTAGCAACTAAATCGGCAGGGTTAGCAGTGAGTGTAAATGCCACACCTTGGGTATTAATTGTCACTTTATTTGGTGATATTGGCATGCCAGGCCCTACGCGAGCTGGCCCATTCACTGCAATCACATCACCTTGTTCAAGGCCAGAGGTAATGGCACGTAATGCGCCATAGCGCTCACCGACAGTAACCAATTTATATTGCAGTACATTATTTTCGCCTACAGTTAGCACAAAGCGGTTTTTTAAATCAGTACCAATAGCTCTATCTGGAATAATGACGGTTTCGCGTATTGCATTAGCAGCGAGTTTAATCCGTGCAAAAGAGCCTGAGCGTAACTCGTTACTACGATCTTCAAATACCGCTCGTACACGTAATGTGCCAGTAGAAGCATTAATTTGGTTATCTATAAAGTTGATGTGGCCGTTGTAATTAAAATCACTCTGCCCTACTTTTTGCATAACAACAGGTTGCTTGCTTGATGCAGTAACATCATCAAATGCATTGTTCCAAGTACGTTCATCGACATCAAAGTAAGCATACATTTTGTCATTTGAAACAATTGAAGTGAGCACGCTTTGCCCGGCAAGGACGTTGTTACCTTTAGTGATGTTTGCGCGAGAGATAATTCCATCAATAGGTGAAACCACAGAGGTAAACTCTAAATCAAGTTCTGCGGCTTTAAGCTGCGCTTTAAGTGCAGCAAGTTGTGCTTCACGCTGACGTAACGTTGAGGTACGAGCTTGTGCTTGTTCTGTAGAAATTGCTTTACGCTCAGTTAGACGCACTGCACGTGATGCTTCGCTTTTTGCTTGTTCAAGAGCCGCTTGTGCACTTTTAACCTGAGCTTGTAAACTAGCTACCGTGGCTCTAAATGAACGATCATCAAGGCGAAATAACACATCACCTTGTTTAACAGCATCCCCTTCTTTAAATTCAATTTGCTCAATAATGCCTGATACACGCGGCATTAATGCCACTTTTTGCGGTGACTCTAAGCGCGTTGTATAGGTATGCCAACTTTGTACAGGCTTGACCAGGACTTGGGCTACATCAATAGCTTGATATTGTTGTGCGGGTGCTGATTGCGCTGTGCTTTCTTCAGCACAACCGGTCAGAGTAATTAATGCAACAGATAAGGCTGTAGCAACTAAGTGTTTGTTCATAACGACGCTCCTGTTAATTAGGCGATACATAATACGGAACATACTTGTTGACAAAAACAATAGATTTTTAAATTCATTAGTGCCAAAATGGCATCAAAGTGACACAATGGTGCAATAATGGATACAACAAGCCGACTCTTAATGCTGCTTGAAGTGGTTGAGCAGGGATCATTTGCTAAAGCTGCTGAAATACGCAACATTGATCGTTCCGTGATCTCTAAACAAATTAGTCGTTTAGAAGATGAGCTAGGCGTGAGGCTATTAAATCGAACCACCCGCTCGTTTTCACTTACCGCAGCAGGCGCTGAAATGATAAAAAAAGCGGACGAGTTGCGAAGCCTACTCGGCGATACCCTGCGTATGGCAGAGAATTATCACTTAGAACCTCGTGGCGTATTAAAAATTACCTCATCGACTTTAATTGGTCGGCGTTATTTACAACCAGTGATCAACGATTTCCAAAAGCGCTTTCCGCAAGTGGAAGTAGAACTTCGTTTAGATGATCGGCTTGTCGATATTGTCTCAGAAGGATTTGATTTAGCATTTAGAGTGGGTGAGCCAAAAGACTCCTCTTTGATTGCTCGAAAGATTGCGCGTAATCGTTTATTACTTTTAGCTTCCCCTGCATTTATCGAAACCTATGGAATGCCGAAAAACATAACTGATTTAGCACAATTACCCGCCGCTAGTTACGCAAGTAGTTCACTGCGAGTTGATGGAGTAAGTTACTACAACCACCTGGGTGAACAATGCGAACAAAAAATTAAAAGTGTATTTAGAGCCAATGATGCTGAAGCACTGTTAATGAAAACACTCTCTGGAACCACTTACGTTTTAGCTCCCGCGTTTATATTGGATAAAGAAGTGATTGATGGACAACTGGTGCCTTTATTAACGGATCTAAAATTAATGGAACACAGTGCCATGTATGCAGTATACCCACATCGTGATTTACCGGTAAGAACCCGGTTATTTTTTGATGCTGTACGTGAATATATTGGTAAAGAAAAACCGATTTGGGAAAACAGTATTCCTGATTTTGAACAAATGTATTAAGCCGCACTAAACTTAACCATGCACTAAAATATCAGTACAGACCTCGTTGCGGCCAGTTTCTTTGGCTTTATAAAGTTGTTTATCAGCCAAGTCTATTAGTTCACTTAGGCTTTGTTGCTGGTATTGAACAACGCCTATACTAGCGGTTAACTTAATGGTTTCACCATTGGCAATGATGTGCTTATTTTGTATTGCGAGTCTTAACTTTTCTGCCATTGCTAAGGCTGCTTGCGGGCTATCAAAATTGCTCATTAGTGAAAACTCTTCACCTCCCACTCTAAATACATACCCTTTAGCAAAAGTGACACGCAATAATGTTGCTAGCTCAACCAACACTTTATCGCCCACCTCGTGCCCATACTGATCATTAATTTGTTTAAAGTAGTCTAAATCGAGTAAAAATAAGTAAAGTTGAGATTTATCTCTGAGCTCTACTTCAAAATACTGGTTCATTGATAAACGATTACCAGCACCGGTTAGGGGATCGAGTAACGCTAAATTTTTTAAACGTTTCGAAAAATCAGCTCTATTACCTTCAAAAACATGAGATATGGCCCATATGCTTATGTATACGAATAATAAGTTAAGTCCTATGTTAAAAGCTGAAAACGATGAATGTGGCAGTTTTTGAGATAACACCATCAACTGCAAAAAAAGTAATGCCGAAGACAAAATTAACCCATAACGCCTACCAAGTAGTAAGTAATAAAGAATAGGCAAAATAAATGTCCATAAAAACAGACCGTTTTTAAGGGGGGCTAAGTAAGTGCCGCACAACACAATTAAAGAGATGGCTAAACACATGATAATGGCATGCCAGCGCTTAGGGTAGTGTTTTTGTGAGTGCTTAAAAATATACAAGCATAATAAGGAAAAGCCGACTTCGAGACCACCAACAAGGTGTAAATTATTTACTAATAAATTAAAAACGGCAAACACCAACGACAAAAAACCAAAGCAAATACACATCCATTTAAGAACGTGCTTGCGTAGCGTTTTTGTACTATTAAGAGCAGCTATATCCATGGATAACTTAAAATATTTTTGATGGCTTATAATACCCCTGAAATGCAAAAATCACAATTTTCAGCTAAATAAGCCAGTAAAAACAAGCAAAAAGAACTAGAAAACAACCTCAATCTGTAAGCAAGTCATTAACAGT
This sequence comes from Pseudoalteromonas sp. S1608, assembly GCF_005887265.1. Lineage (GTDB taxonomy): Bacteria > Pseudomonadota > Gammaproteobacteria > Enterobacterales > Alteromonadaceae > Pseudoalteromonas > Pseudoalteromonas undina. The sequence continues at coordinate 139,587 of NZ_PNDK01000014.1, read as the reverse complement.
ACCCACTAAATCTGCAAATTCTTCGTCAACATGCGCTAACTGTTTAACGCTCAGCGTTTTATTTAACTTGAGTAGCAAATGCGCATAAGCTTTTAAATTTTGTTCATTTTGCTCAAGCAGCTCATTACTCATATATTGCTCACGCTCAGTGATAATGGTGTGTAATTGCTGGGTAAACTCTGCCTCGCTAAGTGTTTGCTGGCTAAAAAGGGCTTTAAGTGCGGCTAAACGAGTTAATTTATAGTCGTACCATAAATCACTGGTAGAGATATGCTCACTATTGGCTTGTGATATGAGCGTTTGCTGCTCAGAAGTGAGTTTGCCAAGCCACTGCTTGTAGTAGTCTAGTTGCCTCTCTAAGCGTTGTTGTTGGTGCTCCTCTTTAGTTAATGAAGCGTGCTCTTGGATTTCATCATTAATTTGCTCGCGAATATTTTCTACCATTTCACTTCGCTGTGATGGGGTTAAGGTCAGCGCTAACTCAATTAAAGGGTCACTAGTATGCAACAGCAAGTTTCGCCAATGCTGCTTCACTTGGGTTATTTTATCCATCAACTGCGCAGTATCGGCTTCATTGTTTAGCAATTGTCTTAGGTCGAGTAAATCGGCTTTATATTTTGGCAATTCAACTTCACGATGCCAATCTCGGGTGTCGTTAATAATGGCTTTTAACTGCTTAGATTGGCTTTTATTAAGATCAACGTAATCATCTATCCAAAATGACGATAACCAACCTAGGTTGTTATAGGCAAATGTCGTTGAACAGCTGGTAATAAATAACAAACTGGTTATAAAAATAATTTTGCCTAGTTTTATATTTTTTAAATTATTTAACATGAAAAGACCCCGTTGTATGATGCTTTGGTTGCCAAAAATCATCATAAGTAATTATGTAAGCTACTGCTTGCTTTTATTTTTTTCATTTTTCTATAGAATCGCAAGCTAACGCAATTTATATCATAGCTATGTGCTTAAGTTTAGAATTTTTGAGCTATAGTTAAAGCTACCTGTTAATACGTTTGTATATCTAATTTATAAACGTTGGCGTTATTGATTTAGCTCATAATTTATTAGCTACTCGAGTAAGAAGTAAATGATTAATCGTTATGATACTTACCAACAACGATAACTAATTTGGAGACATGCATATGTCACAGTCTAATTTAAAAGCAATGCTCTTTGCGGGCATTATACTTGCTACACCTTATGCTTATGCAGGGCTTGAGGAAGGCATAATAGCTGCAAACGCAGGGCAATTTGAGGAAGCACTAAAAGAGTTTAATTACCTTGCAGACAAAGGCTATGCCCCAGGTATTTACGAACTAGGTAAGTTGTACGAGGGCGGACATGGAGTTACTCGCGACTACTACAAAGCTGCAGAGCTTTATCAACAAGCAGTTAAAAAGAATCATGTAGATTCGATGTTTGCACTTGCAGTATTGTATGACGAAGGCAATGGCGTAAAGTTAGACAAACAAATGGCTATTAGCTTATTTGAGAAAGCAGCCAATAAAAACCTTCCTGCTGCACAGTATAATTTAGGGGTAATGTACGCCAACGGCGATGGCGTGAGCCAAGATTATAAAGCCGCCAGAACATGGTATGAAAAAGCCGCCGCAAATAATTACACTCTTGCACAATTTAATTTAGCACTGATGTATTTCGAAGGCTTAGGAATGCCAAAAAACCTTGAAATGTCGTATGTGTGGAATACCATTGCTGAGTATAACGGTAATATGCAAGCTAGTCACAGTCGTAAACTTGATGAACGCACTATGCTCCCTAAGGAAGTCGCTGAGGCTAAAGAAAAAGCCGATGCTATTTATAATAAAATTTTAGCGGGTACTTATGCGGGTGAAGGGCGAATGTTTTAAGCCAAAAGAATAACTAAAAAAGCTGAATGAAGTGATTCATTCAGCTTTTTTATTTTAAGTACTACAGGCTATTTTACATAAAGCCACTTTAGCACTTTGATCAGTAATTTATTTTGTTTAAGTAATAAACCTATACGCGGATTAAACGAGCCTGATACTAAGGTATTTTTTGCATGGCTAAAGGTTAAAAAGCCTTCTTTAGCATGATAATGCCCCATTCCTGAATGACCCACCCCGCCAAATGGTACATCATCGGCAGCTACTTGTATTAATGTATCGTTAACAGCAACGGTTCCGCTAAGTGTTTGCTTAATAATGTACTGTTGCGCTTGCTTGTCTTGGCCCAAAATATAGACCGCTAATGGATGATGGCGTAGTCGAATATAATTAAGCGCATCATCTAATTTGTCATAACTCATAATCGGTAAAATAGGCCCAAATAACTCTTCTTGCATTAATTGCATCTCGTCGGTGACATGCGTCACAATATGCAGACCCATCCGGTGTTTTTCAGCATCTTGTTGATTTTGCTCAAGTGGCTTTGTTATTTTAGCGCCTTGTTGTTGTGCTTGTTCTAAATAACCTAGCAGACGTTGATAATGAGCTGGACTAATAATAGAGGTCAGGTTTTTCCCTTCAACACCTTGCTTAAAGTGCTTTTTATAAAGTGTGCACAAAGCTTTAATAAACTGATGTTCTAGTGCTTTAGGAACAAATACGTAGTCAGGAGCCACACATATTTGCCCTGCATTGGCCATTTTGCCAAATAATAGAGCACGAGCGGCTTTATTTACGTCTGCTTTTTCTAACACAATGACTGGCGATTTTCCGCCTAGTTCTAAAGTGACTGGTGTTAAATTTTTACTCGCTGCGCCCATGACCAACTTACCGACCGCTGTTGAGCCAGTAAATAATAAATGTGCAAAGGGTAATGATGAAAACTCACTCGCCACCTCGCTGCCACCTTGAATAATGGTGCAGTGTTGGCTTAATTCACCTATAAATATTTTTTCAAGAACCGCATTGGTATTAGGCGTAAATTCACTGAGCTTTAGCATAACCCTGTTGCCCGCTGCAATCGCGGTGATGACCGGTACCAATGCCAATTGAATAGGATAGTTCCACGGTGCAATCACACCCACCACGCCAATAGGCTGATAGGTTACACTTACTTTTGAGGGCCATAAGCTTAACCCCGCGCTGCGATGACTAGGCTTAGACCAGCGAGGTAACTTTTTAATAATATGTGCAAGCCCCTGCATGGTGGGCAAAATATCACCTACTAAGGTATCAAAGGCCGTTCGGTAACCAAAATCTTTAGATACTGCAGCAATTAAGTCTTGCTCTAGCGTTACAATGTTAGCGCGTACTTGCTTAAGTAAAGCAAGGCGTTGCTCAATGGGTAAGTAAGGGGTGTCTTCAAAAGAGTGCTTTAGTTCATTAAATTGTGAACGCAAAGTCCCTGTAGATAATGTATCAGTGGTCAAAATAGGCTACTCGATTTATAACGTTTTCAAGACTATAACCTTGATCTGTTACACGAGCAATAAAGAGTGATTTTGCAACATAATGAAAAGCGTTGCAAAAACACTCATAAGGTTGGTTGGAACTCATACCGATGCACTGCTTTTGTGTGCATCGGTTATCTGTTTTGTTAGTTGATTAAAGTGGGTTATTAAAAGCCAAAAACCTGGGCTGCTATGGTCATTGTTACTAAGGTAATTAAAACTATAGCGACAATATTTAACACAAAGCCAGCACGGATCATGTCTTTCATTTTAATTTCACCCGAGCCAAACACAATCGCATTGGGTGGTGTGGCTACTGGCATCATAAACGCACAACTACACGCAATCGCAGCTGGAATAACCCACACTAACGGGCTGCCAGTTATTGACTCAGCAACTGGGCCTAGTAATGGTAAAAAGCCTGCGGCTGTTGCCGTATTACTGGTAATTTCCGTTAAGAAAGTAATGAGTGCCACCACCACAAGAATGCTCATAACTAAAGGAATTGCACTGGCACCCTCAATCATGTTGGCAATGTAATCGGCTAATCCTGATGATTTAATTTGCGAGGCTAGCGTCAAGCCGCCCCCAAATAAAAGCAACACACCCCAAGGTACTTTGGCTGCACTTTCCCAATCTAAAATTCGCTCATCACTGCCTTTATTAGCAGGTAGTACAAATAAAAGTAATGCGGCTGCAATTGCAATACCCGTATCTGAAATTTTAAGGCCGGTCACATCACCTAATAATGGTCTGAATATCCAACAAATAGCCGCAAACATAAACACAAACAATACGCCCTTTTCAGCACGTTGCATGAGTCCTAGGTCTTTTAGCTGCGAAGAAAATACCGCTTTAGTGTCAATTCGCTTGTTTGCTTGTACATTCGCATCAACTTTGTAGGTAAATTTAGTTAACCAAATCCAGCTGATGATTAACATGCCAAGTGCTAATGGCACACCAACTATCATCCACTGGGCAAAGCCAATTTCAATCTGGTAGCTATCTGATAGGTATGCAGCCATTAATGCATTTGGAGGAGTACCAATTAAAGTAGCAATACCACCAATACTCGCACCATAAGCAATAGATAGTAAAAGTGCTTTACCAAACCCCTCATTACTAGGATCTGAGCTTTTAACTAAATGAGTGATAGATAAGGCAATAGGCAACATCATTACTGCGGTAGCGGTATTAGACATCCACATTGATAAAAATGCAGTCACTAACATCATGGCTAAAATTTGTAAACTTGGTTTTTTACCTGCATAAAGCATAGTTCTTAATGCAATGCGCTTATGTAATCCCCAACGCTCCATTGCAATTGATATTAAAAAACCGCCTAAAAATAAAAAGATCAGCGGATGCGCATAAGGAGCTGCAACACTTTTTATAGCCGCTATATCTACGATAGGTGAAATCACTAACGGAAGTAGTGCAGTAGCAGGAATGGGCACAACTTCACTTACCCACCACGATGCCATCCAAAATGCTAAGCCTGCAGTTTTAAATGCAGCTGCCGACATTCCTACTGGCGGCTCAACTAAACAGGTCAGTAACATTACACACGGACCAAGTAATAATAACAGCCACTGCATAAACGGCTTTTTATTGGCGTTATTTTCTAAAATACGTTTTGTCATATTAACAGCCTTTAAAATTTATATTTAAGACCAAGCGCAACACTGTTATCAGCATTTTCTTCTAGGTCGAGGTCAGTGTACAAAAGGTAAGCCGTGGTTTGCTTGTCAAAAATGTAGTCTACACCGGTAGTCCATTGGGTAGCGTCTGACGCTTGGCGCAATTTTGAATCATCTTTTGCAAATTGTACTTTAGGAACCCATTTATCGAGCTTGTAACTTGCACTTAACACATAACCATTCCCTGATTTAGTACCATCAATTGATTCTGAATGTTGGTATAACGCACCTAATTTTAGCTTTTCAAATTTATACACGCCTGCAACACGACTTGCTTTAATGTTATTAAGTGAGTCAACATGGCTAATTGAAATAGAGTAAGGTGTTTTATTTAAACTACGGTCACCATAAATCAGGGTTGCCGCAAATCCTGCTTCGTTATCTTTGTTGTCATCTTTTGGCGCATAGGTAAATGAAAACTGTGCATTGTGCCAGTATTTAGAGGTATAAGTAATGGTGTCGCCTAAGCGATCTTGTCCTGCAATAACTTGTGAAATATCTGCTTGGGTTTCGTTAAAGTTATCAAGCTTGCCTTCTGAATATTTAAAACGCGTGTCGTTTCGCCCTACGACCACTTCACCAAACGCACCTTTTAGGCCAAGGTAAGTATTACGTGCTGCAAAAGGCTCATTGGTATCGTCGTGTTCAAAACCTTTTACTTGAACCTCGTATTTAAATACGGCAGTAAAATACTCATTTAATTTATGGTCCCCTTTAATACCAATACGCGAAAAAGGGGCATCTATTTGTGTGCCTTCATCTGCGTAACGCATAATGCCAGTATCGGTGTTGGCAATTTGTACTTCGGCTTTACCATACACAGTGTAATCTGCAGCAAACGCTGTTACAGGTAGTGTGGCAGCACTGCATAACGCAGCAAGTACTGAACCTTGGAATAGATTATTTTTCATTATGTATCCTAATTATGTGATGTTACTTGTTGTCTACAACTGTAGAGCAAGAACATGACCAACTAGATAATAACAATAAATTTCAGTGACTTAAAAGATAAAACCATGATAAAAAGCTTTGAAATGTGCGGATTTCCACACACTTTAAATACCTACTATCACCATTTCCACCCACTAATCGGTAAACATATCTCGATTAAGGTTATATTTACTCATTTTATCGTAGAGGGTTTTGCGCGCGATTTGCAACGTTGCCATGGTGTCTTTAATACTGCCATGATTAAGCTCTAAGGCTTCTTCAATTAAAGACTGTTCATAAAAGCTGACCTTTTCTGCAAGGCTTAAGTCCAATGATAACGACGAGCCACTACTGCTTGAGTCACTCTGTGCAAAAGCCAGATCGGGGCCAAGTAACACCGCTCGTTCAGCCTGGTTTCTTAATTCACGAACATTACCTGGCCAATCATGCGCAAGTAGGCGCTGTTGTAACTCAATATTAAGCGCACCTAAAGGTTTATGAAAACGAGTGGCCGCAATAGAGCTAAAGTGCTTAAACAACAAAGGAATATCGGCTTTTCTATCTCTTAACGCGGGAATGCTGACTTTAACTAAACTCAATCGATAGTATAAATCGGCTCTAAACTCACCTTTTTCTACCAACGAAAGTAAATCGACCTTAGTGGCCGCAACAATACGAATATCAAGGTCAATGGCTTTATTTGCCCCTACAGGGGTAACTTTTCGCTCTTCAAGCACCCGTAGTAATTTAACTTGTAGCGACAAGGGAGTGCTTTCAATTTCATCTAAAAAAACCGTGCCGCCTTGTGCAAACTCAAACTTGCCTTTGCGATCTTGTGTTGCGCCGGTATATGCACCACTAACAGCACCAAACAATTCACTTTCTATTAGTTGCTCAGGCACCGCACCACAGTTAATAGCCACAAACTGACAGCTTGAACGGTTACTATGATCATGTAAGTAACGGGCAACCAATTCTTTACCTGTTCCAGTTTCACCTTCAATTAATACATCTGCGGGTGTATCAATCACTGTGTTGAGTAAGTTCATCATGTGCTGCATTTTAAGGGTCTCGCCTAAAATGCGCACACCGGGCGCGGAGGTCTTTTCAACCGCACGCTTCAGAGCTCTATTTTCCATAACTAAAGCACGTTTGTCTGAGGCCCTAGCAATGCAATCTAATAAATTTTCGTTCAGGGGTTTTTCAAATAGATCATAAGCACCTAACTGCATTGCTCTAACCGCTACAGAAACATCAGCATAACCTGTTAAAAATATCACCGGAAGTTCACTATCGAATGCTTTTACCTGCTCAATAAAAGTTAGACCATCCATAGTTGGCATATTTATATCACTGAGGACAACGCCATAAAAATTGCGACTTAAACGGCTTAAAGCAATACTCGCATCACTAAAGCACTGCACCTCATACCCTTCGAGGGTTAAAAGCTGATTTAACGAATCACGGATCATCGCCTCATCATCAATAACAACCACTTGCTTACAAACAACGGCTTCAATCATTTTTTGGGGCCTCTATGCTTGATAAACTAATAATAAACTGTGCACCGCCTTGAGGACGATTGTGCGCCGTTAAGTAACCATTAAATGAATCAATAATTTGCTTTGATATTGATAAGCCCAGTCCTAAGCCATTACTTGACTTGGTACTGTAAAAGGGTTCAAAAATAGAGCCCAGCACATGGTGTTCAATACCTGGACCACTATCTAAAATAGAAAGCTTAACGCGCTCCTCAAAACACTCCACATCGAAACTTAGCTCCCGTTTAGGCTCACCTTTCATTGCTTGAGACGCATTGGTGATCACATTAACCAGTACTTGTTCAAATTTTAATGCATCAACCCACACGGTGATCTCTTGCGAAAACTGCGGTGCACTAACGTTTACATCATCTTGCTTAAGTTGCGGGTGGGTAATCATCAACGCATTGTTTAATAACGCCGACAGTGGATGTGGTCGCAATTGCATTGTCGCCGGCTTACTAAAGTGTTTAAGCTGCGCCACTATTTTATGCACCCGCTCTACCAAATTCTCAATAATAATTAAATTTTCACTTAATGCATTGAGTTTCCCTTTTTTGAGGAAAATTTTAGCGCTGGCCAAATAGGTGTTCATGGCGCTCAGTGGCTGGTTAATTTCATGATTAATACCCGCACTTAGTTGCCCTATTGTGGCTAATTTTGCCGACTGTACTAGTGCAGTTTGCGCTTTTTCAAGCGCTTGAGTGCGCTCTAATACTTCAAGTTCTAAACTGTGGCGCGAGTACAGTAATTTTTTATATCCGGCAAAGCGTGCCAATAAGCTATATCCGACAAAAATAAATACCCAATAAAACAACACCAGCCATAACAATCTGGGCACCTGTAATGCATTTATGCTTGAAATATCAACCAATACCGTCATCGTTGCATTTAGGTGTGTCAGTGGTCTTGAAGCGGCAACATATTGATCTTTAGCAATTTTAAATTGCTCAATGCCCTGACTTTTGTAGCGCTGCTGCTTTATTTGTAACGGTTGATGATCTAAGTAAGCACGGCGCTGTTTAATATCGCGACGTGTAGTAATATCAAGCTCTGTAAACGTGTTTAAACGCCATGCTGGCTCATCTGACATAGCAATAATTTTATCCGCAAGCTGCAAATAAAAATGACTGCCTTTTGAAGTATTTAATAATGAACGATCGTTTTCAAATTTAGCGACATTAATTTTTAGTGCCACAACGCCAATGGCTTTGCCATCTTGGTAAATAGCCTGCGAGAAGTATATTCCGCGTTCTTTCGAGCGTTGTCCTAGAGCAAAGTAGGCGACCTTTTCTCCGGCAAAAGCTTGTTTAAAGTAAGGCCGGAATGCAAAGTTGCTCCCTAAAAACGTATAGTCGGTTTGCCAGTTGCTACTAGCAATAACGTCGCCATGAGTATCTAGTATATATACATCTGAGGCACCGCTGGCTTGTTGAATATCAGCCAAGTAATTATTAATTGCATTGAAGTGTTGTGATTCATTATTAGTAAAACGAATCAATAAATTATTTTCGGTAAGGAGCTGAGGAATAGCTGCAAAGCGCGCGAGTTCATTATCAATATAATTATTTAATTGAATGACCTGTTGGTCAGCTTGAATTTTAGCTTGGCCTAAATCATAAGCACGGCCAAATGAAAATGTAACCACTAATAACAGCACTAACAGAATACAAGCAAAAATAATTTTTTTAGGGATGGAGAACATAAACGCCTATGACACCAAGGTGCCAATAATAAGTAATAGCCACTATTGTATCGATTTATAGGTCTTTGCAGAAGAAACTTTTTGTTAACAAGTGTATTAAAACTAAAAAACCGTGAAACTAAAAATATTTCACGGTTTAATTCCCTGCAAGGGGATGCTGTTTTAGCTTAATCTACGCTTTTGCAAGCGCTGGCTTGTCTTTGAAGTACTTATACAAACCAATTAATGAAGCTGCGATCCAGAATATTTCAATTACAAAACTCGCTAAGTTAAAGTTATAGCAAAGACTAATAAGTAACAAAATAGCGCCACTTAAATTCATTAAATTATACGTCAAACTTTTTGGCGATACTTTATTTAGTTGCAGTAAAAAAAACGAACCAACCACTAAAAAAGTGCCACTCATACCAACAATATCAAATAAAAGTGCAATCACACGTCTATCCTTTTCCATTTTAAAACCCAACTGACTGGCCCAATCCATGGGGAGGGTTTTTTTCAATCATTGAAACAGCAAAACCAGCGAAGTTTACCAGTGAAAAAAAAGCAAACAAGGGCTTATGTCCGCCTCTTGATAGTTTGGGTTAAATAGCTACTTTATTTAAAAGTGACTTTACCACCTATCATTTTATAAGCTGCAGTCCCTCTTATAGTCGTTGGGCGAGCAAAAGGCCGCTCACAGCCTGGACATACGCATTCAGTATGGGTGTGATCTTGGGTTATTCTTTCTATAAAGCATTTTACTAAAGCACCTTTACCCCCTTTACGGTATTTGAATAACGGTGCCTTACACGCAGAACAAAATATATCGACCGTTTTTGTAGGCCCTTTTTTATTGGGCTTAGCCATACTTCCTCAATCATTACTTTTTGATTAGTTAATAGCATATGCTATCACATGATAGAAAAGAAATTGATGGGAGTAGGAATTAATAATCAGAGTTATATTTATTAGGTAGTTAGATTAAAAATATTGTGCGATTAAACTTTATTAGCTAAACGTGTTAATTGAGCTGACAGCACATTCATACTAAAGGGCTTTATAATAAACCCTGATACCTTTGCATTAATTATCTTTTTTACAGTCTCAGAGCTGTCTTCACAAGTCACCATAAGTACGGGAAGCTGAGCATGCTCAGTATCCTTTCTAATAGCATCAAGTAGGGTAAGGCCATCCATTTTTGGCATATGTAGATCTGTTATAACCAAATCTATAAGTTGATTTTTAAGTATAGTTAACGCTTGCAGACCATCGGTTGCTTCAACAATGTCTTTATAATCTAACTGCCTCAACATATTAATAAGCACATGACGCATTAATGGCATGTCATCAACAACTAATATTCTCATACGAATGATTAACCAAAGTAGGTGCAAACAAATCTTCATTAAAATGAATTAACAAAAACTGCTATAGGTAGTATTTACATTAGTTAACTAAACCTGTTGAAGCAAATAATCAGTTTTATTTACACGACGCAAGTTTGATAATTAAGTCAGCATTAGAAATTACCAAACGAAGCTTGAATAAGCTCAGCTAAGCATGCTGGGCTGAGTGTAATTTCAAGTCCTCGCTTACCTGCGCTCACATAAATAGTATCAAAGTCTAATGCGCTTGAGTGTATGTAGGTCTTTAAGCGCTTTTTTTGTCCAAGAGGACTAACGCCTCCCAAAATATATCCTGTACTTGCCTGTACTTTTTGCGGCTCTGCCAGCATTACTTTTTTTACTGCACAGAGCTTAGCCAATTGCTTTAAATTAATCTGCTGAGTAACTGGCGTCACAGCAACAATTAGTTGTTGTTCTGAGGTTTCTAACACCAATGTTTTAAATACTTGAGCGCTATTAAGATTTAGCTTTTCAACTGCTTCAAGGCCATAATTAGTATTGTTTACATCGTGATCATAGCTGAGTATATCAAATTTAATTCGGGATTTTTTTAGCTGTTCTATTGCAGGGGTCATCTGATATTGTCCTTAATAAATTTCTGATAACTTACCATATTAAACAAAAAAACGGCGCTTAAAAAAGCGCCGTTTTTACCTAAGTTCTGTTAACCCTAATAATTACTTAGTCAGGTCATCAAAAAACTTTTTAACGCCATCAAAAAAGCCTTGCTCTTTTGGACGATTTTTTGAGCTATCTTTGCCCATGCTTTCTTCAAGTTCAGTAAGCAGGTCGCGTTGACGCTCGTTAAGATTCACAGGTGTCTCAATCACCACTTTACAAATTAAGTCACCTTGAGCACCACTACGTACAGACTTAACACCTTTACCACGCATACGGAACATTTTGCCCGTTTGTGTTTCTGAAGGTATTTTAAGTTTCGCACGGCCATCTAATGTTGGCACTTCAATTTCACCGCCAAGGCCTGCTGTAGTAAAGCTAATAGGCACTTCACAGTATAAGTTGTTCGCTTCACGAACAAATATCTTATGTTCACGAACCGACACTTGAACATACAAATCACCTGCTGGTGCGCCGTGCATACCAGCTTCACCTTCGCCAGATAAACGAATACGGTCACCTGTATCAACACCTGCTGGAATTTTTACCGATAGTGTTTTGGTTTTCTCTACACGGCCTTGGCCATGACATTTGTTACAAGGATCTGAAATAATTTGACCTTGTCCATGACATGTTGGACATGTTTGTTGTACGGCAAAAAAGCCTTGGCGCATTTGTACTTGGCCAGCACCGTGACATGTTGTACATGTTTTTGGCTTAGAACCCGCTTTGGCACCGCTGCCATCACACGGGTCACAACTAACCCAAGTCGGTACTTTAATTTCAACGTCTTTACCACGAACCGCTTCTTCTAAGCTTAAATCCATGTTGTAACGTAAATCTGAACCACGCTGCTGGCGAGATTGGCGTCGGCCACCGCCGCCTCCAAAAATATCACCGAATACATCACCAAAAATATCACCAAAATCACCTTGACCGCCACCAAAGCCACCGTGACCACCGCCACCACCTTGTTCGAAGGCAGCATGGCCGTATTGGTCATACATTTGACGTTTTTGCGAGTCAGTTAACACTTCATAAGCGTCCTTTACTTCCTTAAACTTGGTTTCAAGGTCTTTATCACCGGCGGTACGATCTGGATGATATTTCATCGCTAAGCGTTTATACGCTTTTTTTATGTCTCGCTCACTCGCATCTTTGCTTACGCCGAGGACTTCGTAATAATCGCGTTTTGACATATCTATCACACTACTCTTTTCTATGTGCAGCGCTAGCTGCTGGACAAACCGATAAATCATATCGATTTATCATTGAATTTTTAAAGCACTTTACTTGCATCTCTTACATGCAAAAGGCGCGTTAAGCTTTAGCCTACGCGCCTCAGGTGTTCATCCTAACTTAAACACACAATGTAGTCATGGTGTTTTCGGTTAGCGAGAAGCGTTAGTAACAATTACTTGTCGTCTTTAACTTCTTCGAACTCTGCATCAACAACATCGTCGTCTTGCTTAGCAGACTGTTGTTGCTCTGCACCGGCATCACCACCCGCTTGTTGTGCTTTAGCTTGGGCAATTTCCATTAGTTTTTGAGACTTTTCAGCAAGTGCTTGTGTTTTAGCTTCAATTTCTGCTTTGTCGTCGCTCTTAATAGCGCCTTCAAGGTCAACAACAGCCGCTTCAATCGCTTCTTTGTCTTCGCTTGGTAGTTCATCACCCGCTTCTTCAATTTGTTTACGTGTACCGTGAACAAGTGCGTCAGCTTGGTTACGTGCAGCTACTAACTCTTCAAACTTTTTATCGTCTTCAGCATGTGCTTCTGCATCACGAACCATTTTTTCAACTTCTTCATCACTTAGACCTGAAGATGCTTGAATAGTGATTTTTTGCTCTTTACCTGTGTCTTTATCTTTAGCAGATACATGTAAGATACCGTCAGCATCCACATCGAATGTTACTTCGATTTGTGGTGTACCACGTTGTGCTGGGCGAATACCTTCTAGGTTAAATTGACCTAGAGATTTATTGTCGCTTGAACGTTTACGCTCACCTTGTAGCACATGAATGGTTACCGCAGACTGGTTATCTTCTGCTGTTGAGAATGTTTGCGATTTCTTAGTAGGAATCGTCGTGTTTTTCTCAATCAGTGCCGTCATTACTGAACCCATCGTCTCAATACCTAGAGATAATGGTGATACGTCTAGTAATAGTACGTCTTTCACGTCACCAGCAAGTACACCACCTTGAATCGCTGCACCTACTGCAACTGCTTCATCAGGGTTAACGTCTTTACGTGGCTCTTTACCGAAGAATTCCGCTACTGTTTTTTGAACAAGTGGCATACGAGTTTGACCACCCACAAGAATGATATCGTTGATATCGTTCACAGATAGGTCTGCATCAGCAAGTGCGCGTTTAAGCGGTTCAATTGACTTAGTTACTAAGTCTTCAACTAGTGACTCAAGCTTAGCACGTGTTAGTTTCACGTTCATGTGCTTAGGGCCTGACGCATCAGCGGTTACATACGGAAGGTTAACTTCTGTAGATTGTGCTGATGAAAGCTCAATTTTTGCTTTCTCTGCTGCTTCTTTAACACGTTGCATAGCAAGTGGGTCAGTTTGTAAATCAATACCTTGATCTTTCTTAAATTCAGCTACTAGGTAGTTGATTACACGGTTATCGAAATCTTCACCACCTAAGTGAGTGTCACCGTTAGTCGCTAGAACTTCAAATGTGTGCTCGCCTTCAACTTCATCAATTTCAATGATTGATAAATCGAAAGTACCACCACCTAAGTCATATACCGCTACTACGTTTTCGCCACGGTTTTTATCCATACCGTATGCAAGCGCTGCAGCCGTTGGCTCATTAATAATACGTTTTACTTCAAGACCCGCGATACGGCCAGCATCTTTGGTTGCTTGGCGTTGTGAATCGTTAAAGTATGCTGGTACTGTGATTACCGCTTCAGTTACTTCTTCACCTAAGAAGTCTTCAGCTGTTTTCTTCATTTTTTTCAGTACTTCAGCAGAGATTTGTGGTGCAGCGCGTTTTTCGCCGCCCGCTTCAACCCATGCGTCGCCATTATCAGCTTTGATAATTTTGAAAGGCATGATGCCGATATCACGTTGTACTTCTTCGTCTTCAAAACGACGACCAATTAAACGCTTAATTGCAAATAATGTGTTTGTTGGGTTAGTTACCGCTTGACGTTTTGCAGGTTGACCTACTAACGTTTCACCGTCTTGCGTGTAAGCAATAATAGACGGGGTTGTGCGATCGCCTTCCGCATTTTCAATAACACGTGCTTTGTCACCATCAAGTACTGCAACACAAGAGTTAGTAGTACCTAAATCGATTCCAATAATTCTACCCATGAATCTTCTCCAACTTCTAAATTCGTTAATACGTTCGATGACTAGTTAATAGGGATGCTACAAACTTAATTCAACTGTAAAAATGAAAAAAAATTCATTTTTTTTAATTTATTTACTAAATAACCCTAAAAAGAGTAAGGATTGCTCATTTTTTGTTATTTAAGAGGACCCTTATTATCTGGTCTGATGAGTTTGTGTGTGATATAAATTTAGTAAATAACATCAAAAGGACATTATTTGTGCACTTTGAACAATTATTACAACTCGCCTCTCAAGTAAGTCAGAAAACAGGCCCAGAAACCAATACTATGCAGTTCCCTGCTAATTGGTGCCAGGGTAGAACGGCTTTTGGCGGACTCTCTGCGGCGCTTCTTTATCAAGCAATGCGCAATAAAGTTGATTCAACAAGACGACTGCTTTCTTTAAGCACAAACTTTGTAGGCCCTTTGTTGGCTGAAAAGCCATTTTCTTTGTCGGTAGAAATATTACGTGAAGGGAAAAGCAGCACCCAAGTGCTCGCCAAAGCAATTCAGGATGATTCAGTATGCGTAATTGTGCAGGCCTGTTTTGCTAAAAATCGTAATTCATCAATTAATGTACCTGTATCAAAGTCGCTAAGCTTACACCCTGTGAACGAACGTCACTGCTTAGGGTTTGTGCCTGGGCAAATGCCAGAGTTTTTTCAACATGTTGATTTGTGTCCTCAACAAGGAGCCATGCCGTTTAGCAGTGCTGAGACTTCTCATTTAGGTGGTTGGATGCGTTTTAAACATACGCCAGAAGAAATTACTGAAGCCCATGTTATTGCCCTTACTGACGCATGGCCGCCAACATTGCTGCAAATGTTTAAACAACCAGCACCGGCAAGTAGCATGTCGTGGTATTTAGAGTTTGTACAAGCGCCTAACTTAGCGCCAGGTGAATGGCTGGGGTTTGAAGCAATCACTCATCATTCAAAAGATGGGTATGGTCTTGAAGATGGCTGTATTTGGTCGCAATCAGGAGAGCTTATCGCCTTAACTCGCCAAACCGTGGCGTTATTTGATTAACAACTAAAAACGAGTGAAGTCGCGCTGGGTATATTGCTTATCTAAATTAAGCATTATGGTGCGATATTCACCGCTTTGAATTATGTTGGCTAAGCCTTTGTCAAACTGCTGCCTCAGCAAATCATCGTTAAAATACGCAGGCCTTGCCGCAGATGGAAAAATAGCATGGATAACAAAATCTTTTGTGGCATTGGTTTTTTGATATTCCTTTAAGTAGTAAAGGAATATGCGTCTATCGAGAATAATCGTATCAACCCAGCCTGCCATTAAATGGTGTATCTGCGCTTGTTGATTAAGTACTTCTTCGTACCCTCTCAAGTTCTCTAAGTTATGGCCAAACTCTTTTGGTAAATAAGCGGGTGCGTTTTGAAATGCTAAAACGCTTTTAGTGGCCAGATCGTAAATCGTATTAATAGTGAAGTTACTCTTTTTAAGGCTCACCACTACATTCTCATAACTGACAACAGATTGGCTTCGATATATGCCAGTAATTAAAATACCCGAATAATTTAATGCAATATCGACATGCCCTCGGTTCAATAAGGCATCGGCACGCTGATTTGACATATATTGCACATCAACCTTATTTATATTTTGGTTACTAAGTGCTGCTTTTACAATCTCGAGCTGAATACCTGAATCATTTTCACTTATTACATAAGGTGCAACTGTAGGGTTAGCAGCAATAGTAACTCGCTGCTGATTAATACCTTTAACAAAGGCCAAGCTATCGCCACATAAACACACTAAGGCTAATAAAAATACCACTTTCACACTATCACCTAATCCGTTTTTATTTTCAGTTGTTGGGGTTACTTTTCTTATTATATTGTTAGTAATTTAGCCGCAGTGTTTGTATTTAGCTATTAATTATAGCAATATTTAAATTATTGAATTAACTATAAGCTAACATTTTGCAAACTGCCTGCCCAAGCTGTGATCTTATCATTGATATTCCCGACATTGATGCAAAGCAAGTCGCACTGTGCCCTCGCTGCAACCATAAGATTCGCGGTATTAATGTTAATAATGACATCGAAATAGTCGCCCTGAGCCTCAGCTCACTGCTGATGTTGCTCAGCAGTATGTTTTATCCATTTATTTCTTTTAGTAGCAACGGTATTACCCAAACGATTACCCTACCTGACGCTGCTCGTATTTTATTTAATTATGATAGTGACCTACTTGGCCTATTTATTGATATCAGCATTATTATTTTACCTATGAGCTTGCTCATTATTTTAATCCCATTGCACTTAGGAGCACTTAAAACACTTCCGCAAGCAATTGCAAGAAGACTATTAAAATTTACCCTGGCACTTGAACCTTGGATCATGTCAGAAATATTTTTGATTGGTGTTTTGGTTAGTATGGTTAAAATAATGTCATTAGCTGATGTTAGTTTTGGCACTAGCTTTTTTGCCTATGTGGGATTTGTAGTTTTATATGTTAGTGCGTTAACACGGTTAAATCGTGCCCGGTTATGGTCTCAGGTAAGCCCTGCAACTCGACTTGAAGGTAGTGCTGGCATAGAGCGTGCGATAGATGACAATATAAAAGCCTGTCATGTTTGCCACCAACTAAGTATCGAATCCACCTGCCCTCGTTGCCATAGTAAAACATATTTAAGAAACCCCTACAGCGTACAAAAGGCAGCGGCATGGTTAGTTACTTCACTTATTTGTTATATCCCAGCAAATTTACTGCCCATTATGTACACTATTAGCCTAGGGGATGAAACTCCTGCAACCCTTATTTCCGGTGTAATTACCTTATGGAATAGTGGCTCATACCCTATTGCGCTGATTATATTTTTTGCAAGTGTAGTGGTGCCATTAGCCAAGGCGCTTATTTTAAGCTTTTTGTGCATTATGGTTACAAAGCCCGCCAACCTTTATACAAAAGGTTACACAAAAGTGTACCAACTAACTGAATTTATAGGAAAGTGGTCTATGATTGATGTATTTGTTGTGGCTATATTAGTCGCCCTTGTGCAGTTAGGAAACTTAATGTCGGTTATACCTGGTTTAGGCATCGTCTTTTTTACTGTTATGGTATTATGCCAAATGATGGCAGCACACGCATTTGACCCTCGTTTACTGTGGGATTCACCTAAAAATAAAAACGCAGAGAATAAAGCATGACTAAAACAGCCAACGTAGCACAAAAAACACGGATTTCTGCGATTTGGATTATTCCAGCGGTTGCCTTATTTGTTGGTATTTGGATGCTTTATCAGTATCAATTAAATAAAGGGCAAACAATCTACATCACTATGCCGCAAGCCGAGGGCATTATTGCTGGTAAAACAGAAATTAAAGTGCGTAGTGTAAAAATAGGTCAAATAGATCATATACGCCTTTCCGACAGCCAAGACAGCGTAATAGCTCGGGCACAAATAGATAAAAATTACGATAATTTACTTACCGAAGATGCCAGCATTTGGGTTGTAAAACCTCGCATAGATGAAACCGGCATTACTGGTATGAGTACTTTACTTTCAGGGGTTTATTTAGAGTTTTCACCAGGCGAGAGCAAACAATTAAAGAAGCAGTTTAAACTTCAAGAAGAGCCAGCATTAATAGGCAAAGATGTACAAGGTGGACGCTTTAAGTTGCTCAGTTACAATGCAGAAGTACTCGATGTGAGTACTGGCATATTTTTTAAAAACTATAAAATAGGCCAAATAGAAACCGCCACCTTTGATTGGAAAAACCAAGCAATGCAATACGGTATTTTTATTAAAGCTCCCTACGAGAACTTGATCACCTTAAACTCTATTTTTTGGGTTAACTCAGGAATAGAAATAGATCTTTCTGCTGATGGCATAAATATTAACACCGGTTCACTGAGCAAGTTATTAAAAGGTGGTATTTCTGTTGGTATACCTGACCAGCAAGCTCCCGGCGATTTGGCAAAAGACGGTCATAGCTTTTCTTTAAGTCAAAGTTACAAACAAGCTCTAGAAGAACGCTTTTATGACTTTGATTATTACCTTATCGAATTTGAACAATCCATTCGTGGGTTACGTGTAGGTGCGCCAGTAGAATATCGCGGTACACGCATAGGTACTGTAGTTGAAGCTCCCGCGAACGTAATAATAGATGGCAAACCCGCTCACTTTCGTGCTAAAAACACCGCTGTCCCTGTATTGATCAAAGTCGAATATGGACGTTTATACCACAACAACGCCTTAGCTAAAGAGTATTGGAAATCAAGCATAATCGAGTGGATAAAAAATGGTATGAGGGCATCATTAAAGCCAGGGAATTTGTTAACCGGTGCAGTTTATGTTGATTTTGACTTTTATACCGACACCCCTAAAAGCGAACTTAAAAAGCTTGCTCAATATGATGTATTTCCTAGTGTATCGAGCGGTATAACCGTGCTTGCTGACCAAGTGTCTGATGTACTGAATAAGGTAAATAATTTAAAAATTGAAGACAGCTTGGCAAAAATGCAAACAACCTTTAGCGAGTATCAGGCATTGGCCAGCGAGATGCGTATATTATTAAGTAAACCTGATACCCAAAATTTACCCGGTGACTTTAATCGTAATCTCGAAAAAATAACCAAAAGCATGGAACAGTTTGAAATAACCATGCGTCAATTCGATAAAACAATGGCAAGCTACCAAGCAGGATCTCAAATGCACCACCAGCTTGAACAAACACTGCTACAAATTAAACGTTTATCTGAAGAATTCCAACCACTTACACGTAGTTTAAACGAACAGCCTAACATGCTCATTTTTGATAAGTCACTGCCTAGTGACCCGCAACCGAGGAAACAATAATGAAAGCACTATTTTTACTTTTAACAAGTGTGCTCTTTATCAGTGGTTGTAGTTCGGCTATTCAAACTGCAACTCAATATTACCAGTTTGAGCAACCCATTAATGACTCTTCTCGTAATGTGCAAGATACACAGGCACAACTCAGAGTGCAAACAGTTACCTTAAGAGGGGCATTGAATAATCGGGGTATTGCGATGAAAGTAGATAGTAATCAAATTCATGCTGCTAATTATCATCTATGGGGGGAATCACCAGATGTTATGCTGAGTGCCAGCGCGCAGCAAACATTATTTAATACCATGACCAACTGGATGGTTATTAAAGGATTGCCGGTCATTACCGACCAACAGCAACAAACATTTTACGAATTAGAATACGAACTACACCACTTTAACGGTGATCTGCAAGGTAATGCAGATATTTCAGGGCTATGGCGTTTATACTACACTCACTCAGAATCAGGTAGACGTTTACTAAGCATCCATAATTTTTCATCTGTTATGCCAATCGGTGATGATGGCTATGATTCATTGGTGGCGACTCTTGAAAAAATGTGGCAACAAATCAACATTCTTGCGGCAAAAGAAATTGAAAAAACAAGACTCAATCATAAATAAATACTTTGATGACGGTTTTATCAGCATTGGTGACTGCCTTACCCACCTCAGTAAAACCTAGTTTATATAGTACATTTTGAGACCCTAAATTAGCCGTTGAAGTAATTGCGCATACATCTTTTATACCTAATTTATGCCTGTTATTTAAAAGTATTGTAGCTGCTTCAAAAATATATCCCTTTTTTTCAAAGCCGTCTTTTAACGCAAACCCTAAATCGGGATGTTGCATAGTCGCTCGCTGATAAAAACCAACAATACCAATAACCGTTTCATCATGAAGTGTGATTATATAAGGCCCAAAACCGTGTTCTTTGTGGGCAGATATAAAACTGTCTTTGATGTATTTTTTAGCGTCGTCTAAAGTGTAAATACCTTTATCACCAATGTATTTAATAAAGTTGGCCTGATTAACTAACTTAAGTAACTCCTCCGCATCTGCTATTTGTGCGAAGCGTATAAGTAAACGTTCAGTTTTAAAAGCAATATTCAAAATAACTCCTTAGAGTTCAATACTATAATTTAACGACATTAAAACAAAACCCAGTCAACAATGACTGGGTTTTTTGGTTTTAGAGTAATTTCAAACTTACTTTTGCAATTTTATATCGCTATAGTAAGCATCTAAACTCGTCACTTTAGTTTGATTTGGCAAATCAGCAAACTCGCTATCACTAAACTTAGTACCGCGTAGCTGCACATTTAAACGTGCTGCTTTTGGGTTTAACATTGTTTGCTGGTAGTAATCTTTAATATCAGCAAGCGTGACTTTTTCCACCTCTGCAATTAATTTTTGTCTTGAATCAAAATCAAAGTTTTCACGATACCAATCGTTAATCAATGGACTCATTTCGTCGCTTAAATTCTTTGGCTGTTCTTTTAACGAAACCAAAGTTGCATTTTTAAGCTGTGCAAATGTTTCCTCACTCATGGCATTAAGCTCAGAAGCGTACTCTTTTTTAAACTTGTCAAAGCGCACTTGAATGTCTTTCGGCCCTTTCACTGGTGTTTGAATAAATAAACCAATACCTGAGTAATCTTCAATAGGACGCGCTAATGCGCCTACTGCATAAGCAAGTTGCTCTTCAGTACGCATTTTATCAAACGCGATTGTTCTAAAGTGACCTTGCAATACAGCTGCCTGTGCTTTTTGTTTGTAACCAGGAGTTGGGTGAATGGTCATATCGACCACAGCTACATCGGCGACATCAATATCTTTGTGTAATACACGCGCTTCACCCGGTTGCGGTAACCACGCTTTACTGCGTGCAAACTCCGTTTGAGTATGTTTGCTTGGTAAGATAGCCGCTAACTCAGCAGCAATAGCATCAATGTCTTTTTGGTTGTAGTTACCGTAGCTAAATACACGTAAGTTATTATTCGCTAAGGTGCTTTGCTTTAAAGCGTGTAAATCAGCTAGCGTTAGTGTTTTTGCAGCCTTAATTAGCGCTTCTGTATCGAAACTGCCAGTACGAGTCAGCTTTGAATACTCACCAAATGCTTGTGCATACGGGAACTGTTTTTGTTGATTTAGTAAATCTCGCTGATAACGGTCAATCGCTTGATTAAACGCTTGTGCTGAAATTTCAGCATCAAACCCAGCTAACGCTTGTTTAAGTAAAATATCTTGTTTATCGGTAAAACCACTTAACGATAGCACCAATCCATTACTTGAGCTTAAATTAACGTTCATGCCAGCAATGGCAGCTTCAGTTCGTAACTGACTTAATTGAGTGTTATACAGATCAGCCCAAACAGAATAAAGTACGGTTGAGTTAATATCATGCAAACCTGTTTGCGTGTTGATATACACCTCAACTAAACCTTTAGGCTGCTCTGCAAACTGCTGACTTGCTTGGCGCCAAATTTTTACACCGTTTTTATCATAGCTAAGCTCAGGATGCTTCTGCTCTTTAAAAGCTTGCGTTTTAATTGCAAAACTCTCTGGTAGTAAATTGTTAACACTTGGCAATGCTAAATTAAAATCACTTGGTTTTTCCCAGCTGGCAATTTCTGCATCACTAATATCGTTAATTTTATATTTGCCATCGTAAAAATGCAGCTCAGAATCTGTATCTTCCTGTTGAGAAATATACCAGATACGAAGTGTATCGGCATTAAGTTGCTTAAGTACATTGTTCACCGCATCAGCATCAAATTGAGCATAGTAGTACGGTGCGTTTATCGCATGATTTAACGGGTAATCTTGCATGCTTTGAGTCAACGCACTGACATAGTTAAACTCATCGCCCTTTTCTAAAAATTTAAACTGATTATTTAAAGAGGTGCGAATTTCATTAAAGTACTTACTATTAACGCCCTCACGCTTAATCAAGTCAATGTATTGCATGATTGTCGCGACAATTGATTCGCGGTTTTTCATACCCTCATCAGTCAGCTCTATATTCACGTTCAAAGAACCGTAGTTGCCATATTGATTTGGAGAGGCAGAGGCTGATAACTGAGATACCCACCCTTTATCACGTAATATTTGCGCTGGACTACCTGGCATTTCATTACTAAGTAAATAGGCAACAAAGCGATTAGGTTTTACTGCAAATTCATTTTGGTTATTAGTAATTGTGAAATCAAGTTGTAATTGTTTTACGTCTTCATTTGGTGAGTAAAAAACACGTTTACCACCGGCATTATCAAAATCTAAGCTAGCATTAACACTTGGCTTTTCAATATTTTTATTTTCAATGTCGGCAAAGTATTTTTGTGCTTTTTTCTGCATTTCTGAAATTGGTAAGTTCGAAATCAGCGCCACTTTCATAATATTTGATGAGTAATATTTATTATAAAAATCAACCGTTTCTTTGTGTAATGAACTATCAGCTTTATCGCCTAGGGTTTCAAGGTTACCAATTAAGAATCGGTTAGCCGGATGTTCACCCATCATTTTACGTGCAAGTTTAAATTGGCCGAAAAAGTCCATTTCACGACGCATTGACCATTCAGCATTTACTGCATTTTTTTCTTTTTCTGTATATTCTGGGTAAAGCTTAGGGGCTTTAAAAAAGTCTGAAAAGCGGTCTAAGCCTTCATCAAACGCATCGTTATTAATTTTAAACATGTAGTTAGTAATATCGAGCCAAGTGTAAGCATTATGCGCGCCGCCGTTTTTAGTCATAAAATCGGAGTACCCTTTAGTGTCAGGGTATCGCTCAGTACCTAAAAACAGCATGTGCTCTAGATAATGCGCCATACCTTGCTGGCTCATTGGGTCGTGTAACAGACCTACACCTACACTAAGTGAAGCCGCTGATTTTTCTGCGCTTGGATCAGAGACTAAAATCACTTCAATATCGTTAGCAAGTTTCAAGGTTTTATATTCACGATTATCGTTAGGGCTTACAACGAGCGTTGGTGATAAAAGTGAGGTTTGTGGTGATTGAGAAAGAGTGGCGGTATTTGAACAACCGCTTAATATTGCTAGTGCAATTGCACTTAAGCCGATGATGTGTTTCATTTTAGTTTTATCCGTTATCGTAGAATAGGGTATTAGCGTTTTAAAAAGACTAAATCAGCTATAAACTACCACTATCAATTAATACTATGCTACTAATTAGCACTTAATTATGTAACACATTGTGAATAACAATCGAATACTCAAAGAAAATAATAAGGTAAGTTATGGAAAAGATAATAATAATGGCCATGTTTGTGCAGGTAACACTTTCATTAGTTATTATGGTGATTATGGGAAAACGTCGTTTTGCAGCGGCTAAAAATAAACAAATACAGTTAAGCGACTTTGCTGCTATGCGCCTCGATAATGCAGGCGATCATGTGAGAGTAGCGGATCGTAATTTTAGTAATCAATTTGAAATACCTGTGCTTTTTTATGCGGGATGTTTACTTGCTTTACAGCTTAATATGGCAAGTGTCCCTATCGCAGTATTGGCGTGTATATTTGTAGCGACACGCATTATTCATAGCCTCATTCACCTTGGAAGTAATCATTTAAGAGTCCGTTTTAGAGTGTTTTTACTAGGCTGCTTATCTGTATTTGTAATGTGGACTTTGCTAGTGTTGGGCATACTTTATAACTAAACAAAAATAACGGCGAATTTAGTAATTCGCCGTTATTTATTAAAGTTTACTTAGCACGTTTTAAGCGAGGTGCTACTAGCAATAGTGCACCTAATAACCATGCCATACTGCCACTAGAGTCTGACGTTTTTGGTGGTGTAACTTCAATGTTATCAATTAATGTATTCTCTTTTGGTGTTAAGTTTTGTGCTGAATTAGGATCATCATCAAGCACAACCACACTTTGAATTGATACCAAGTTTTCATTACTAATGATTAAGTTTTCATCTGAACATTGCTCTTTAGTAACACCAACTAATGGCACCTGAGAACAATGAACTAAGGCAGCAATTTTATCTAAGGTTTCTTGGCTTTGCGCAGTGACTTGTCCGAATACTGTAAATCCACCATTTTGCAAATCTAAGTTTTGGCTATTATCACTCATGTTAAAAAACCATTGGCTAGTAGCGCTGTTTTCATTACCGCCCTGCTTTGCCATAGCAATTGTACCTTTAACGTTTGAATAAACAGGTTCGTTTATTACCGCAGGCTTAGTTGTAATTGGATCCATTTCATCAGAAAAAGTAAAACCCCCTCCTTGAATAACAAACTTATCAACAGAGCGATGTATAACCGTTTGATTGTAGGCGGCATCATCAACATAACTTAGGAAGTTTTCTACTGTTTTAGGTGTTTGTTGATCAAACAAGTTAATTTCTATCGTTCCTTGGCTCGTCTGCATTTCGACTATGGTTGCTACGCTTGAAAAACTTGCTGCAGTTAAAATTGACGCTAAGATAAGCTTTTTCATTATTTTTCCTATTTTTTATTGTCATTAGGCGTCATAGAGTAGTGTTATTCATTTTATAAATCGATACATAAGTACTTAACGCTACAATTCATAGCAAATCGATTACACCATAGTTACAACTGTTTACATTTTAATTTTAAACATGTTATGGGTAGTTAATTGCCTGAGTGCCCTAGTGTGCATCACGGTTACTCTTTCTAATGAATTTTAAACCTAGCAAGGTACTTAAAAACCCCCTTATCAATCACTTTTTTTTTGTTATTATCAACTCACAAAGTGATAGGAGTAAATATAATGACTAACAACACGACTATTTGTGACTTTGGACTACACCAAGGTGAACCTTACACCCAATTGCCCGTTAGCTTTTTGAAGTGGATGATTGATGTTAATCATCAAAAATCTCAATATGCACGAGATGAACTAGCACGAAGAAACAGAGTTGTAGAACAACAGCGTGAAGCCTCGCTGGCTGAAAAAACATAAAGAAGTGCGTTTTTTTAACCTCGAACTAGTTTAAACTAGCCACCTACTAGATTGAGCTTTTATTCATCGATAGGTATTTTATGCGTACACTTATTTTTCTTGTTTTTTTCCTTGGTTTATCTGGCTGTGCCAGCGACTCTGTCAATAAACCTGCAGCACAATATTTAACAGTTCTTCATACTAATGATAACCATGGTCGATTTTGGCATAACGAAAAAGGCGAATATGGTATGGCTGCGCGTAAAACCTTAATTGACCAGCTAAGAGCAGATGCAAAGGCACAAGGACATGAGGTGTTATTATTATCAGGTGGCGATATTAATACCGGTATCCCTGAATCAGACCTGCAATTTGCTGAGCCCGATTTTAAAGGCATGTCGAAAATTGGCTATGACGCAATGGCATTAGGTAACCACGAGTTTGATAATCCATTAAGTGTATTAAAACAACAACAGCAATGGGCTAACTTCCCTCTTTTATCTGCCAATATTTTCGATAAACAAACTAACGAAACTATTTTTGAGCGCTATAAAATATTTAACAAAGGCGGCTTAACCATTGCCGTTATTGGTTTAACAACCACAGACACTGCTAAAATTGGTAACCCGCAATACATTGGTCACTTAGATTTTAAAGATCCGGTTGAAATAACCGCCTCACTTACACAAACATTAAAAACAAAATATAACCCTGACATTACCATTGCGGTAACGCATATGGGCCATTATGTAGATGCTAATTATGGAATCAATGCCCCTGGTGATGTCACACTTGCTCGTTCTTTAGATAAAAACGCCCTTGATATGATTATTGGTGGCCATTCCCAAGAGCCAGTGTGTATGGCTGCTGAAAATGTTACTGATGAGCACTTTAAACCGGGTTTAGCCTGTAAACCAGATCAGCAAAATGGAACATGGATAATGCAAGCCCATGAATGGGGCAAGTATGTGGGAAAAGCGGAGTTTAAATTGGAAAGTGGCCAATTATCACTGCTCAGTTATCAATTATTACCCGTTAATTTATACGTAGATAAAAAGCAAAAAGACGGGAGCGTAAAATCCGTACTTTCAGCAAATTACATTAAACCAGATCCAGAACTGCAAACCTTTTTAGCGGCGTACCAACAAAAAGGAGCAAAGCAAATTGAAGGTAAAATTGGCTTCGTCAATGACAGACTTGAGGGAGATCGCAACAAAGTACGCTTTGAACAAACAAACCTTGCGCGCGTCATCATCCAAGCACAAATGAACACCGTGGGTGCGGATTTTGGTATTATTAGTGGTGGCGGTGTTCGCGATAGCATTAATGCAGGTGACGTGAGCTATAAAGATATACTTAAAGTACAACCTTTCAAAAATCGTGTCGCCTATATCGACTTCAAAGGCAGTGATATTTTAACCTATTTAAACGTTGTGACACGTTTTCCACCCGATTCTGGGGCTTACATGCAATATCATAACTTAGCATTTGAATTGAAAGGTGAGCAGGTAACTAACGTGTTCATTGCTGGAAAACCGCTTGATATAAGCAAAACATACCGCATGAGTATTAATGAATATAACGCTTCAGGTGGCGATAGTTATCCAAAAATCACACAAATTGCAGGTTTTGTAAGTACTGATGAAACTGACTCGCAAGCTTTAAAGCGATTTTTTGCTGAACATAGCCCCGTTGATGCTCGTGAATTTGCACCTAAGTAATCTAATGTGAACAGCGAGGAGTGTCATTAAAATGCTAATGACACTCTTCATTAAACTTTATGTGAGAGCAAAGCTAGTTTAAGCTCACTTAAATCAAACATTTCAGCCCACAAATCACTCACCCTAAACGATAAAACAAAATTACTTTCCTATTATTTCTATATTGCCTTGGCTGACATTTACTAAGCCATAGCTGTGCATCCGTGAACGAGAGCCCTCTCCAAATGCCTTTGGCGGATAATACAACTCCTTCTGCTCTGGGCAATCATTTAATACATCATCTAGCGCCGCACGTATTTCGCTTAAGGTTTTTTCTAAACTGTTATTAAAGTTTGGCCGTTTTCTAATAGTATGCCCGAGTTCAACTAACCGATAAAAGTACTTATTTGCAAGCTCTAGCAACTCCTCGGGCACATTTTTATTATGGTTAAGTTTAACCTCTGGATTATTAGTACAAAATTCAACAAGTGCTAAATAAAAACATAGTGGCTTATTTGCTAAGGCTACTTGTTGCTCAGGATAATAACTATTGGATAATGTTTTACTTTTTAAATCAATCACGAGTGTTAATGACTTTGATTCTGGGGCAATTGAGTCTTGCTCAGTACCTAGTTTTTTATTTTTTTGATAAGTAGTACTCTGCTTCATCATAAACATAAGTAATGCACTAACACCAAAAAGTAGTATATAAATAGTCACTACATCAGCCGAAAAATATGCTTGCTTTAAAGATAAAACAATAAACACCACGCTATTATTACTATTTAATTTTCGAATAAACTCATCGGCTTTCAAGGATAAGTTAAACTCGTGCTTTGGCACTATCGAAATCACCTGTATACCCGTACCTTGAATCTGAGCATTTACTGTTTGAATATAATGCTGTAAAGACGCTTTATTACCCGAGTGCTTAAGCAGCTCATTTGATAAATCGAGCAAAGGTAAGTCTAAAGCGATTTGTTTTTCTATTTGGATTATTTGTAACTTATTTACCTGTTGCTGTTTATGTGTTGTTGAAATGTAAAACACGAATGAAAATACAGTGAATAATATAAAAACACCTAATGACGATACAAGCTTTCTCATTACGACTCCCCTATAAAGGTAACGGGGTAATTATTACATTGCCAATATGGCTCAACATCTTGATAGTATTGAAACGATTGTTCTTTAGACATACTTAGTAAGTGAGACTGCACAGCACATAGTAAATCGGTATTGTTATGCTGCATTTTTAAGTACCAACGGGTACCTGCAACATTACTGCTTATAGGGGTAATATAATTTTTTGAGAAGCGCTTACTATCATTTTCTCTCCAAAAAGAGGCAATCAGGTCAACCTGCCCGTTCGCCAGTAATTCCCGCAATTCATTATGTGAGCTGGCATAGGTTATTTTTAGTTGAGCAATATTAAGTCCTAATTGCTTAAACGTTTGTTTTGGCAAAATATGTCCAGATCGGCTAGTTGGATAATCTAACAGGCCTATTTTTTTGTCTAAAAAATACTGTTTAGTGATCAGAGGCTTCTCTTTTGAAGATATAAAAAACGCGGTGTAATCTGAAAAGCCGACCACAGGCTGATAATTGTAAGTAGTCTCAGCTCTAAACGCTTCCATAATATTATTTTTAGCTAAAATTAAATCCGCAATGCCTTTACCAACAAACTCTAAGCTATCGACGGTTCTGTAGCCCCAATAGCCTATAACAGACCCATATTGCTTTGCCACGACCTTATCGTCACACAAGTTTTTAGTGAGCAATTGAGCAACATACTTTGAGGGTGTAAATACTATAAGCTGATTTTGATTAGCCGTTGCAGTGGTTTGACATGTCGTTGATGTTTCTATCATCACTGGGAAAGCTATTTCTTTTTCATCTACAGCCATTTGACCAGCAAACCAACTAAACAACAACACTATAAACATAAATGTAACAATTGCTGTTTTATGCAACATTAACTTTTTAATACCCAAAAAACACCGATCTAAAATGAAGTTATAAGACATTTGAACAATTTTAATTACTTATTACAATAGGTAATTTTACCTATCAACCCTAGGGCATTGATAATATTTAATTTTAAATAAGAAAGTATGAATTTTATTGAGTCCTTTCTATCAACATGAAAAATACGGACAATTGACCTTATAAGGTTTTATAAATTAAATTTCACACTTACTAGGATGCCTCGATGCAGATAAATGTAAAACATTCGCTTTCATTAACACTTTTAATTAGTGCAATATTTGCAAGCACAGACTGTAATGCATGGGGGCAAAACGGCCACCGCGTTGTTGGCAAAATTGCAGAGGCTCATGTAAGTGAAACCACCAAGGCCGCACTTATTCCTTATCTCAATGGTGAATCTTTAGCACAAATTTCAACATGGCCAGATGAAATGCGCTCTGCGCCGGGTGATTTTTGGCAAAAAAAATCATCTCGCTGGCACTATATTAATGCAGATGACAATGCAAAATTTAACTTTAACCACGAACACACTGAACATAAAGAATCAGTAACAAACATATTAGAAGGCATTCACTATTCAATTAAAGTATTGAAGGATGATAAATCCAGCCTTGCAGCAAAGCAGTTTAGTTTACGTTTTTTAGTGCACTTAGTCGGCGACAGCCATCAACCATTTCATGCAGGTAGAGCTGAAGATAGAGGCGGGAATCGCATTAAGGTTTCTTTCTTTAACCAACAAACCAATCTTCATAGCTTATGGGATACTAAGCTAGTAGAAAATGAAAATTTATCTTTTACTGAATACGCTCAATTTATAGATACTAATAACAGCGAGTTAATTAACGAGTATTTAAACAGTACCCCAACAAGCTGGCTTGAAGAGTCACACAACCTTGCTTTACAAATATATAAATCAACAGAAGAAAATATTAGCTACGACTATATTTACAACCACACCCCTATTGTAAAAACGCGCTTACAACAAGCGGGCATTCGCTTGGCTGGATTGTTAAATACATTATTTGATCCTACTAACAAGAAATCAAAAATGGCATTAACACAGCAAACTAAAAAATAAATTCAGTTTCTAACTTAAATAACCTAAACGGGAAATCAACACTATGACAAAGCTTCGCCTTTCGAAATTAACTGGGGCAGTAATTCTTGCTCTAGGAGTTTCAACAAGCGCTATGGCTGCTGATACTTCATCTGCAATGCGTGGTAAAATCACCACACCTTCAGGTGCAAACGCTGCAAACGTTAAAATTAAGGTTGTTCATCAACCTACTGGCACAATCAGTGAGCTAACCACCAATGAAAGTGGTACTTTTATAGCCAATGGTTTACGTGTTGGTGGACCATACATGGTGATCATCGACTCTGATACATTTAACGACACCACCGTTGAAAACATCTTTTTAAACCTTGGTGAAACTTATCGTTTGAAGTCGCAATTAGCACCACTAAATATTGAAAAGATTGAAGTCTCTGGATATAAAATCATCCAACAATCAGGTGGTTCTAGCAGTACGTTTGGTGAAGATACCATTAATAACATGCCTAGCTTTAATCGTGACATTAAAGACATTGCGCGTTTAAACCCACTTGCAAGTATTAATGGTAGCGGTCAACTAACTTTTGCCGGTAGCAACCCACGCACGAATGGTTTAACTGTAGATGGCATTGGCCAAAATGATGACTTTGGTTTAAATTTTGGTGGCTACCCAACCTCACAACCCCCTGTAGCACTAGATGCGATTGAACAAGTATCTGTAGATGTTTCGCCTTTTTCGGCTTCTAAAGGAAACTTTGGTGGCGGTACTATTAATGCGGTAACAAAGTCTGGTACAAATGAGTTTAAATTTTCTGGCTTTTATGAAATATCTACCCCTGATATATCAGGAGATCTTCTTAATATCGTTGAAGAAGATGACCTAGATGCGATTGGTCAAAAAACTTTTTCTACTAATAAAGTAGAGCCTATTCAAACAGAAGAAAGGTTTGGCTTTAATGTTGGTGGAGCAATAATAGAAGATGAGCTGTTTTACTTTGTAAACTATGCAGAATGGTCAAGTGAATCGGATCTTGATTATGGTTTTAGCGGATCAGGTGCTGCAAATGAATTTAATACCACTGAAGCTAATTACAACCGTTTCATTTCAATCTTAAATGATGAGTACGGACTCACTGATTCACTAGCGGGTGCTCCAGAGGATACAAATAAAAACTTATTAGTTAAGCTTAGCTGGAATGCAAGTGATGATCATCGCCTAGATTTTACTTACCAATGGCAAGACGATCAAGATGAGCGTAATTCAAGCTACGGTGGTGATAACATCGTTCTTCAGTCAAATACTTATGCGTATGTTACTAAGTTCAATAATTTTGCCACTAAACTCTACTCAGATTGGACTGAAGACTTTTCAACTGATATTGGTATTTCTTATAAAGATGTCATTTCAGACAGCGCGACACGTTCTAATTTAGGAAGTATATCGGTAGACGAAGATGGACGTAATGGCCCATCTTACAGCTTTGGTACAGATCAATACCGCCATGCAAATCGCTCTGAAACACAAAATTTAACGTTAACATTCGATGCTACTTACTTAACTGATGAGCATGAAATAAATTTTGGAGCTCAGTACGAGTCACTTCGTTTATACAATTTATTTGCTCAAAACTCATTGGGCTCATGGAAGTTTGATAGCTTAGAAGACTTTGCGAACCGCAATGTAGGCTTTTATGATTTCTCTTATCAAAATGCCTACACGAATAATTCGGCTGATACCGCTTATGATGTAAGACGTAATCAACTTGCACTTTACATTGAAGATACTTTCTATGTTGGTGACGACTTAGAGGTTACAGCGGGTGTTCGTTATGAACGTTTATCATCAGATGACAAGCCTACTCTAAACGAAAATTTTGCCAATACTTATGGGTTCACCAATCAAGAAAATCTTGACGGCTTAGATATCATTTTACCGCGTATTGGTTTTAAATATTATGCGACAGAAGCGCTTACAATTAGCGGTGGTATCGGTCGTTTCCAAGGCGGTATTCCTAATGTTTGGTATAATAACTCATTCCAAAGTGATGGCATCACACTCGTATCGGCACCTAATGATGTAATAAATGATTACTACGCTAATAACACTGCTGATATTACCCAAGTGCCTGATGAAATTAAAAACTCTTTGCAGCAAGGCGCTGGTAGTGTTGCATATATAGATCCAGATTTTAAACTTCCTTCAAGTATTCGTACCCAAGTTGGTTTTGAGTATGATTTTGACTCTGAGCTATTCGGTGACGGCTTTAAGTGGCAAGCCGAAATCGCGTACCATAAAAAAGAAAATGAAGCCGTATGGCACAATTCTTCAATTACACCTGTCGGCTTAGCTGCTGATGGTGAACGCGTGATTAATCAAACTATATACTCAGGTTCACTTACTGATAACGTTGATATTGAAATGACGAACTCATCTGATGATGGTCGTTCAATCATCTTATCAACGGGCATTGCCAAAGAGTGGGATAATGGTTTGTTTATTTCTGCAAGTTATGCGCATCAAGATGTTAAAGAGTCCTCAGCAGGTTCGGCATCACAGGCAGAAGGTAACTATAAACACAATATCACTGTAAACCGCAATGAAGATATTGCTGCTCGAGGGTTTTATGAAATAGAGCATAGCTTTAAAGTTAACCTAGGTTATACCGCTGAGTTGTTTAGTGGCTATGCGACTAAATTTAACGTCTACTTTGAACGTCGCTCTGGACGTCCATTCAGCTACACAATGGGAATGTATAAAGATGGTGATTTAGGGGATACTAGTTCACTGTTTACAAACGGTGCTTATTTACCTTACATACCAACCGGTGCTGACGATCCAAATGTAAACTGGGGCGAGTCAAAAATTTCTTGGGCTGAGTTAGAGCCTCTACTGCAAAGTGCTGGTATTTCTCAACGTGGCGGTATTTTAGCTAAAAACACAGCTACACAACCATGGGTTACAACCATGGATGTAAGTATAAAGCAGGAAATTCCTGGTTTTGCTCAAGGTCATAGTGGCGAGGTGTACTTTATGATTGATAACTTCGCTAACCTTTTAAATAGTGATTGGGGCATCGAGAAAAGTCTAAGCTATTCAAATCAAACAATTTATGATTTTGGTGGGCTTGACGACCAAGGTAGATATAAACTTGATAATACCTATGGCGGCGCTGATGTAAGAAACTACTCGCGAATTAGTAGCTCATCTGCTTGGCAAGCTAAAATCGGTGTTAGCTATAAGTTTTAATCTATAACTTGCACTGCAAAAATTTATAAATATTAAAAAGCCATTACATTTATGTAATGGCTTTTTTTTTGAAAAAGTCACTTTTCATCTGTTTGTCATAAAAACTACTTACTATCTGCACAGTAAAATATTGAAACATTAATAAAACGCTAAAGTTCATGCGAAAAGTGTTTTATAATAAAAAAGTTACAGTTGTATTTTATTTGTAACAATCAAATGAGGTACACTATGCAAACATTTTGGGTTAGGTATGTTACTCAGCCTCCTAATCCAAAATTAAAATAAAAAAGCTATTAAAAGTTTATTTAACTACACGGGAAAATAAAATGAAAATTCAACTTCGCAAAACAGCTCTATCACTTGCTATAGCAGCATGTGTTGGTGTGAGTGGTGCTGCAATTGCAAACGAAACAACTTCTGCAATTAAAGGTCAAATAAAGGGTCCTAACGGCAACCCTGCTGCAGGAACTAAAATTACTATTTTACACGTTCCTTCAGGCTCTGTTAAAACAACTGAAGTAAATGACGCTGGTTACTTTACTGCTAAAGGTCTTCGTGTTGGCGGCCCTTACAAAGTAATCGTAGACTCAGACATCTACGCAGACCAAGAGTTCAATAATATTATTTTGAACATTGGTAGCGACTACCCAGTTAATACTTCACTTGAAAATATCTCAGATATTGAACAAATTGTAGTAACTGGTCGCCCTATCAGCACTATGTCTGGTGGTACGGGCCCTGCTTCAACATTCACGTTAAGCGATCTTGAAAATCAACCAGCTATTAACCGTGATTTAAAAGATATTATTCGTATTGACCCTCGCGTTGCTATTGATGATAGCCGTGGTTCAATCAACTGTGGTGGTGGTAACCCACGCTTTAACAGCTTAACCCTTGATGGCGTTCGAATGAACGATAACTTTGGCTTAAGCTCAAACGGTTATCCTACTATTCGCGCTCCGTTCTCTTTTGATTCAATCGAGCAAGTAGCAGTAGAATTAGCACCATTTGATGTTCAATATGGTGGTTTCACATCATGTAACATTAATGCGGTTACCAAATCTGGCGGCAACGACATTCACGGTGGCGTATTCTACGATTACACTAACGATTCAATGAAAGGCGATAAGATTGAAGGTGATGACGTTGATAACGGTGATTACAGTGAAAAACGTTATGGCTTTAACGTTGGTTTACCGCTAATCAACGATACACTTTTCTTGTTCACTTCTTACGAGAAACTTGAAGGTGTTAAACAGTTTAACTATTCATCGTTAGTATCGTCAGCTGACATCGAGCGTATTAAACAAATTACACGTGATGTTTATGGTTACGAAGCCGGTGCAACACCAGCAAGCTCACCGGTAGAAGATGAAAAAATCTTAGTGAAGTTAGACTGGAACATCAATGATGATCATCGTGCTAACCTAATTTATAACTACAATGATGGCTTTACCTTATCGCAATCAGATGCTGATGGTGATGAGCTAGCATTTGACAGCCACTTTTATGAGCAAGGTGCTGAGTTTACTTCAATCGTTGCATCACTTTACTCTGATTGGAATGACGATTTTTCAACTGAAGTTCGTTTAGGTAAATCAGAGCTTGACGCTCGTGTTGAATCTTTAGACGCGGCAAGTGGCTTTGGTGAGTTCCAAATCAATACTACAGCTGCCACTGTGTACGTTGGTCCTGATGATTCTCGTCAATCAAATGATTTAAACTACGACACTACTACAGCTAAATTCTCAGGTACTTACTACCTTGATCAGCACACTATTACCGCTGGTTTTGAGTATGAAAAGTTAGAAGTATTTAACCAATTCGTACAACACACTGAAGGTGAATGGCGCTTTGCATCTATCGATGATTACGAGCAAGGTATAGCAAGTGCTGTGTATTATAATAATGCAGCAGGCACAAATGACCCAACAGATGCGGCTGCTAGCTTCGCTTATTCACAAAATACATTCTATGTACAAGATGAATACAGTTTTTCAGATATCGATGCATCATTAACATTTGGTCTTCGTTACGATAGTTATTCAAGCGATGATAAACCTACTTTCAACCAAAACTTTACTGATCGTTACGGTTTTAGCAATCAGTCAACGTTTGATGGTATTGATTTAATTCAACCACGTGTAGGCTTTGAGTGGTTTGCAACCGATGCACTAGAAGTGCGTGCAGGGGTTGGCTTGTTCTCAGGCGGTAACCCAAATGTATGGCTATCTAACTCTTACTCAAATGATGGTATTACTAATATCAGTGCTCATCAATTTGGTAGTGTGGATTTATTCGCTCCTGAAAATGTTACAGTTACGGGTGCGGGCCCAGGTTTTGATATTCCGAAATCTCAGTTTGATAAAGTCGCTAACACACCAATCGGTTCAGGTGACGGAACAGTGAATGCTGTTGATCCTAACTTTGAAATCCCATCAGAATGGAAATATTCATTAGGTGCAACATATACAACTGAAAACGATTATGTAATTGCTCTAGATTACCTTTACACTGATAAGCGCGATGCAGCGACATTACGAGATATCGCACTTCGCTCTGCTGGTGAAGTAAGTTTTGACGGTCGTCCTTTGTATGAATCAATTGAAGGTCGTAATGGCGAGCTATTATTGACTAATGTTAACGGTGATAGCGGTTCATCATCAATTATTTCAGCTGCAGTAAGCAAAGCATTCGATAACGGCATAAGTATGCAGTTCTCTTACGCTTATACCGATGCAGATGATGTAAACCCAATGACTAGTTCTGTAGCCAGCTCAAACTACGGTAACCTAGCAACATCAAACCCGGGTAACCCTGGCGTAGCATCATCTGATTACGAAATCCCACATCGCTTTACATTAAACCTAGGTTATAAGCACGAGTTCTTTGATGGTTATAACACTCGCTTCAACCTATTTGGTGAAGCATACAAAGGTTTACCATATAGCTTTACATTCAACGGAAGTGATAGCAAATTTGGTGACGCAAACTCTAATCGCTCGCGTCAATTATTGTATGTACCACTTGAAAACGATCCTAACGTTATTTACGACATGAGTGCTGATGAAATCAATGAGTTTAATGACTTTATCGCATCTGAAGGTCTTAAACGTGGTGAAATCACTGGTCGTAACCAACAAAACTCTGATTGGTTCGTTAAGTTTAACTTTAAAATTACTCAAGAGTTACCTGGCTTTATGGATGGCCATAAAGGTGAAGCATTCTTCGTAATCGATAACTTAACTAATATGTTAAACGATGACTGGGGTGTATTAAGAAAAGGCTCTTTCGTAGGTAATAGAATGCTTAAAGTTGACGTAAATGATCAAGGTCAATACGTTTACTCAGACTTCAGTGCACGTAGTGCTGAGCAATCTGTACAACGCGATGCCTCTTTATGGGAAATGCGTGTAGGTGTTCGTTACACGTTCTAATTTGATTAATTAAATTAGTGTATTTAAAGCCCACTTTGTGGGCTTTTTTATGCCTGTAATTTATTTTTCAATTTATCTAAAATAGCGATTAACTGGCGTTGTTCATCATCCGACAGGCAGCTTAATAATGCTTGCTCCCATTGCAATGCTTGTGGC
This sequence comes from Pseudoalteromonas sp. S1608, assembly GCF_005887265.1. GTDB lineage: Bacteria > Pseudomonadota > Gammaproteobacteria > Enterobacterales > Alteromonadaceae > Pseudoalteromonas > Pseudoalteromonas undina. Next base: position 102,636 of record NZ_PNDK01000014.1, on the reverse strand, counting down.
GTTATTTTTTCATATAAAGCCATGCCCTTATCAGTTAACATCAAAAATGCAGCGCGCTTATCATGCTTATTTAACTCGCTATAAATAAGCCCTTCATCTATTAGCGCTTTTACTGCTCTTGATACTGTCGACTTATCCATATCTGCTTGAGTACATAACTGCTTTGCTGTGCTTTGACCTAATTGCGCTAAATTAGCAATTATTCGCCACTGAGGAATAGTTAAATCAAACTCTTTTTTATAAATGCTTGAAAAATCATTACTTACCTGTGTTGCTAAGTGTGTTAATTGATAGGGTAAAAATGTCGTTAAATCTATTTTCATATTGAATCACTTATTTATTTACACACGACTTTTATCTGTTCACTTTTATTTACAACGGTCATAGTCAGTGTATTTGATATTAGTCTCACTTGAGAGTACCTTAGCGTAAATAACAAAAATATAATACTCCCCCACTTTCACAGGAGTCTGTAATGGCGACACAATTAAACTACATGACCGGCTTTGGCAATGAATTTGAAACCGAAGCGCTGCCTGGTGCATTACCGATTGGGCAATTTAGTCCGCAAAAAGTAAAATATGATTTATACGCAGAGCAATTCAGTACCACTGCATTTACCGCTCCTCGCGCCGATAACCGCCGCACTTGGATGTATCGTATTCGCCCATCGGTTGTGCAAGGCGATTATACAGCCATAGACAATGGTTTAATTAGAACAGCACCCATTACCGAAGTACCGACTCCACCAACCATGCTGCGTTGGGATCCCATTGATATACCAGCAGAACCCACTGACTTTATCGATGGCTTAATCACTATGGCTGCCAATGGCAGCGCGAATGGGCAAGCCGGTATTGGTATTCATGTTTATGTCGCCAATAAATCCATGGACAAGCGCTTTTTTTATAATGCCGATGGCGAAATGTTATTTGTACCGCAACAAGGTGAACTACTACTTAAAACAGAACTTGGGCATTTAACTATTAAAGCCGGCGAAATTGCCGTTATTCCGCGTGGTATTAAATTTCAAGTAATGTTACTAACCGACACTGCCCGTGGCTATATTTGTGAAAACTACGGCCATGCCTATGTCCTTGCTGAGCGCGGCCCTGTGGGCGCCAACGGTTATGCTAATGATCGAGACTTTCACTATCCAGTAGCGGCTTTTGAAGATATTGAGGGTGATTTTGAACTGATTGCTAAATTTAATGGCAATATGTTTCGTTGTGATATTGGTCACTCACCCCTTGATGTTGTTGCTTGGACAGGCAATAGTGCGCCTTATAAATACGACTTAGCTCGCTTTAATGTCATGAATACCGTTAGCTTTGATCACCCCGACCCTTCAATCTTTACCGTACTCACTTCACCATCGGGTACTGAGGGCGTTGCGAATATCGATTTTGCTATTTTCCCACCGCGTTGGATGGTGGCTGAAAACACTTTCCGCCCGCCTTACTATCACCGTAATATTATGAGTGAGTTTATGGGCTTAATAGAAGGGGTATATGATGCAAAAGAGCATGGCTTTGTGCCTGGTGGCATGAGCTTACATAACTGTATGTCGCCGCATGGTCCTGAAGCAGACGTATTTGAAAAAGCGTCAAACGCCGATTTAGAGCCACAACGCTACGATAATACGTTGGCGTTTATGTTTGAGTCACGTTATGTAATATCGCCGACTAAATACGCGTTAGAAGGTAAAGAGCGCCAAGCTAATTACACTGATTGCTGGCGCACAATCAAAAAACACTTTAATGGCAATCAAGGATAATCAAATTATGAAGCTTTATACTTATTTTCGCTCATCTGCAGCGTATCGTGTGCGAATCGCATTAAATCTAAAAAATATTGATCATCAATTGATACCAGTTAACTTATTAACATCAGAACAGCAAAGCACAGATTACTTACAAAAAAACCCACAAGGACTGTTACCGGCTTTAGAAACAGAAGACGGCGTATTAGGTCAATCTCTAGCAATTTTAGAGTACCTTGAAGAGCAATACCCTGAAACACCATTATTGCAAGGTAATGCATGGCAAAAAGCACACATTCGCAATTTAAGTTATGCAATTGCCTGTGATATTCATCCTATTGATAATTTACGGGTGCTTAAATATTTAAGTAGTGAACTTAATATTGATGATGAAGCAAAAAATAAGTGGTACCGACACTGGGTTGAAGTTGGTTTTGAAAAAATAGAACGCATGCTTGATAGCAAAAATACATTTTGCGCAGGCGAGTCGCCAAGCTTAGCTGATGTATGTTTAGTGCCGCAGGTATTTAATGCCATTCGTTTTAAAGTAGATATGGCTGCCTACCCTAAAATAGCAGCCGTTTATCAGCGTTGTAATGAGTTGGCCGCCTTTATTGATGCAGCCCCAGAAAATCAACCCGACGCAAACTAACTTTTTAACGCACTGTGTATTACAGTGACGTGCTCAATTAAGTCTAAGCCCAGATCAGTTAAATAACCGCCATCTGGGCTATCAATAACGCCTTTATCAAACAACCGTTGTGCTGCGCTCAGTAAAGCGGGCTCAGCATCTGAATGGAGTTTAATCCCCTGCATTTTGCTTTCGCGTGGGAATTTGGCAAGTAGTGTAAATTCGTCAATCATCGTTTGATTAAATAGCATATGTGTTCACCTTTTTATTGTTCTGTGTTTTACTGAAGTTGTCTTACTTACCCTAGCATGTTTTTTTGCTAAGTGTAGTTATTTTAAACACCTTGAGGTTATTCATGCGTTATTATTTTACTTTTATTATTGCTGTTTTATGCTTGTGTTTTTCAGCTTTAAGCTACGCTAACACAATACAAACGCTTCCTATTGTTGATGCTACCCAGCTTATAAACACTAATACTGAGTGCTGGTATGATAATAAACGCTATAGCGAAGGTGCCATACTGCAAGTTCATTCTGTTACCCTTATTTGTGCTGCTAAATACCCCCAACATAACAACAGTCAGTTAATTTGGCTAAAGCTCGATAAACAAGGTAACCTTATTTACCCTAAGAAGCCCTCTACTATTACTGTAAATTAATCAAGATTAACAATCTGGGATTTGCCAGCCATCTCCAAACTATTAAGATGCGGTGGGATACGTTACAATACAGGCAGTTTAAAAAAGCAGTGTGACTATGAATAATCAACCAAAAAACCCGCTTCATGGGGTAACTTTAGAGCAAATCCTTGTTGAACTAGAACAACGTTTAGGCTTCAAAGCAATGGGCGAACAAGTAAATATCAAATGTTTTACAGATTCGCCAAGTATAAAATCAAGTTTAAAATTTTTACGTAAAACGCCTTGGGCAAGAGATAAAGTAGAAGCGCTTTATATCCACACCATTAATAACAAGCCGCTACGTAAACCTAGAAATAAACCGACTAAGCAGTCAGAATCCTCACAACCTGATACATCAGGTTTTGTATGGCCTTCTATTAAAAAATAAAAGGCTCAAAAAATAGCAATGGCGTAATACATACGCCTTTCTAATCAGGTGTTTGCTCTTGGCATATTACATTTAGCGACGCAGGGTGAATGCTCACCACCACTTTATCTGCAGATTTAACCTCGCCATCAATCACGTAATTTAGCGTTTCATCTGCGCTTATTTCTACACGTTTTGCATTGGTATAATGCGAGTTAATAGCAAGATGCGTTTGCGTAATACTGCTAAACATCAGCTCAGCAATACTTAATACCGTGGTTTCATTATCTTTGTTTGGCGTTAACCAATTTACATCTAATAACCCATCGCGGTGATCAGGTTGCCCGCCCCCTTGCGCTAATAACGTAGTGAATGGGGCAGCATTTGCCACAATAAAACTATTTGTATTAATAGTCTCAGGCTCATTATCATCTAATTTAACTATTAGCTGTTGCGCTTTATTTTCGCCAAATGAGTGTAAAAAACCATTTAAATAAGCAAGTTGACCTGATTTATTTTTAGACTCTCGATCCGCTTTTTCAATCATTGCATGCTCAAAGCCAATACCAATTAATAATAGCATCAGCTCATCATTACAATACGCGGTATCAATAAGGTTAGCTTGACCATCAATGATTAAATCACATGCTTGCTCAACAGGAATAAATTTAGATTTTATCCCCATTAATACATGAGCGAGTGCATTTGCTGTGCCCAGTGGTATTATTCCTAATCGACAAGAAGTACCTACCAACACACTGGCAACCTCAGTTACAGTTCCATCGCCACCACAAGCAATAATAATATCGGGGTGGCTTTCTATAGCCTGTTTAGCCAATGTAATGCCATTTTGTTCTGGCGTAGTTTTTAAAATGGTTAAATCGTAATACGCAGATAAACGCGCAACAATTAAATGCTCTTTTTCAGACCACAACTTAGTGCCTGAAACCGGATTAGCAATTAAGTACGCTTTGTTTTTTATCAGTAGCTCCCCCTTACGGTGGCGCTTAACTAAATGGCGTAATTGGCGTTTGTTAAGGTTCGCAGTTTCACGTGTTTCTTTTATTTGTGCAAGAATATCATGCACGTCCGCGTCTTTATTTTGACTCAATAAATACGCTGCCATAACAAACACCGAGCGTCCACGCCCTAATGCACAATGCACCACAACACGACGGTCTTTTTTAATATGATGATGGATCCAGTTAATGGCTTGGTTTAACTGTGAGTGTGTAGGCACACTGTGATCAAGAACAGGAATATTTAAATAATCGATATTTTCTTGGGTAGATGTCCATTCAAGGCCATCAAATTCACAGGTAACGTCCAAAATAGCGGTAATGCCATTTTCTTTCAATGTGTCTATATCAGAGGGGAATAAACGACATGCTAAAAATAGGTTATCATTTATTTGCTGAATAGGCGGTACTTTGTCACGCTTACGTGACCACGCATTATAAATTTGCGCACCTAATAAAAAAGGCACAAAGGCCCAGCGAATGTAAAAAGGGATAACGCCATTTTCGCGTTTTCTAAATACTTTCCCTGCGTTGAAAAAATAAGCGCCGCTGACTAATAGTAGCGAAAGTGCGGTCCAAAAAAACGCAACTGCAAAGTAAATGGAGTTAACCGTTAATCCCAATACTATAAATACCAATGCTGTTACAAGATAACTTACTGCAGCCCACATAATTTTTCCTTTTTATTGGTGTTACACTTTTAAATGATCATCATATCCAGCAATCATTATGCCATTAGTAAACTTAGGTAGTAACTTAGCTAGCTACCTGCTCTGCATCGGTAGTTCTAAGTTAAATCAACTTAAGAAAGATTAACATGGTATGCAGTTTTTACATCTCATCGAATAAATTATTCACAGTATGATAAAAGCATACTATGCTCTTTGATTGCTATCTATATAAAAAATATTGATAAATTTTAATTTTCAACTTTTTGCATCTAAATATCGTGTTTACTCGTTCTAATACTAATAATAAAAAATAGGATAATTATGGAAAATAACGAATTACTTTCTTTGCTGTGTGCAACAGCACAAGGAGACAAACATGCTTTTTCACGTTTATATCAGAAAACGAGCGGCAAACTCTTTGCAATTAGTTTTAATATGTTGTCTAACAGAGCTCATGCTGAAGAAGCACTACAAGATGCCTTTATTAAAGTTTGGCATAATGCGTCTGAGTATAACGCCTCCAAAGGAACTGTAATAAGCTGGATGATTAGTATTATTCGCTACAGAAGCCTTGATCTACTCAGGTATTATAAAGTCCGTAAGGAAGAACCTTTAGCTGAGGATCAACAAGATACTCACATCGTTGATGTCAATTATGATGAAAACACTAAATTAGTCGACTGTATCGAACAACTAGAACCACAACAAAAGCATGCTATCCACCTTGCCTACTACAAAGGGTTAAGCCATAGAGAACTCGTGAATCATATTGACACACCATTAGGAACAGTTAAGAGCTGGATTCGCAGAGGTTTAGTACAGTTACAAAGGTGTTTAACAATATGAACTATAACAAACCAGAATTACTTAACTCGCTTGCTGCAGAGTATGTACTTGGCACATTAACCGGCTTGGCGCGTAAACGTTTTCAGCGACTCATGCTAGTTTCAAATAAAGCGAGAGAAGCGACCAATATATGGGAGCAAAACCTTAATAACCTAGCGAGTGCTATTAGCCCACAAACACCATCAGATGCCACATGGCATGAGATAATGCGGCGTATCGAAAATAAACCACAATTAGAAAATTCACAGCTAATAATAAAACCTTCTATTTGGCGTGCATGGTCATTTTTAGCGACCGCCGCATGTATTATTTTAGCTGTTTTAGTTACTCAACCTACTACCAACAGTAAGCAGACACAACAAATAGCTTTAGTAAAAAATCAAACTGAGCAACCGTTGTGGTTTATAAATGTAAGTAACCATAAGCTCTTTATTAAAGCGAGTAACCAACTAATAGCGCGAACAGATAGAGACTACGAACTGTGGATGATACTTAAAGGGCAAGATACCCCTGTCTCCCTTGGTTTATTACCCAAAAATGGCGATAAAACTATTCTCAAAAGTAAACTATTTAAAGCAACCGACATAACATTATTAGCGGTTAGTTTAGAACCCGTTGGCGGTTCACCGAATGGTTTACCTACTGAGGTACTATACACCACAGAATTAGTACTTTTATAAACTGATGCTGGTCGCTTTACTTCAAGCGATCAGCATAAAAAGTAACAAAAAATAAATACTTTTAACTTTTTTGCATCCACTTAACTATCCTGTCCGTTATTAGCTATGACTTCAAACAAAACTAAAGGACAAAGTCATGAAAGCTTTTACTCCATCAATACTTGCAGTAATGGTATGCAGTACATTTATAAGTGCACCAAGTGAAGCATCTAGCCATAGAGAAGCACCAAATATAAGCCGCTTCCCAACTTTAGACTCTACCGATTTTTATATATTTAATAGTTATGAGCAAGGCCGAGGCGATTACGTAACCCTCATCGCAAACTACATTCCTTTACAAGATGCTTATGGTGGCCCAAATTACTTTGCAATGGACCCTGATGCTACTTATAGCATCCACATTGACAATGATGGAGACGCTATAGAAGATATTACATTTGCGTTTAACTTTGAAAGTATGCTGCCAAATGATAATCAAGGGGTACAACTGACTGTAGGACCAGAGGGTAATCAGCGGACCGTTTCAGTACCTCTTAAAAATGTTGGCGGCATCTCTGCAGGTAATGACGCTGCTGTAAACTTTAGCGAGTCCTACAGTATGACCATGATCAGCGGACCACAACGAACTGGCACTACCACAACCCTAAATAATACCACTACAAACTCTAGCTCGTTCTCTAAACCACTTGATTATGTAGGTAATAAAACCTTTGGATCGATGACAGAATATCAAGCCTATGCTGATCAGTTTGTCTATCAAGTTGCCATACCCGACTGTGAAGGCATGGCGAGAGTTTTTGTCGGTCAACGTAAAGACCCATTTGTAGTTAACTTAGGTAAAACTTTTGATTTAGTTAATTATGTTCCAGTTGAAGGTGACAGCTCGCCAGGGGCAGCCGATGGTGGAGGTTTCCCAGGCGGTATAACCCAATCAGCCGATAATGATGATCTCGCAGACAAAAATGTTACGTCAATAGCTATTGAAGTACCAAAAGCCTGCATTGTAGGCGAAGGTAATCAAGTCATTGGTTCGTGGACAACAGCTAGTTTACCTCAAGCTCGCGTACTTAACCCTAATGCAAAATTTGCAAATAATGCGGTTAATGGAGGGGCATTGACTCAGGTTTCTCGATTAGGTAACCCGCTAGTCAATGAGCTTGTAATTGGCATTAAAGATAAAGATACATTCTCAACATCTCACCCTAAAGACGATGGACAATTTTTAGATTATGTATCACACCCCTCTTTACCCGAGCTTCTGAATATCTTATTTAAAGATGCGGTTAATACAACACTAGGTGCTAGCCTAGAGACTCTTGCGCCCACTAATTTTCCACGCACAGATTTAATTACTGCATTTTTGACAGGCTTTGCAGGGGTAAACCAACAAGCAACGGTAACACCTTCAGAAATGCTGCGTCTAAATACCGCTATTGCAGCGACTGCGCAGGCCGACCAATCAGCATTTGGCGTTGCAGGTGACGACTTAGCTGGTTTCCCGAATGGACGACGCCCTGGTGATGATGTTGTAGATATTGCGCTACGAGTTGTAATGGGGCGTTTGTGCCACCCTATCCCCGTTGCAGGTACAGATACTGATTTAGGGCTGTGTACTCCAGAAGATGCAAACGTAGGCACTGTGCCATTTACTGATGGCGCACCTGTTAATGCATCAATGATGAATGCCACATTCCCTTACCTTGCAACGCCGCTTGCAGGCTCTAAATAAGGAGTGAACTAATGCATAATCTAAATTTACGTCATGTCTGTATACTATCTGTAAGCCTGATTATGGCAGCATGCAGTAACGATGACGACAAAAATAAATCACCAACTATAACCAACTCTGCGCCCTCAGCAAGTGATGTAATACTCACCACTCAAACAGAGGTCAGTATCTCTGATATGCTCAGAGCCACTGATATAGATGGCGACACATTAAGTTACTCAGTATCAAGTGAGCCTACGTTAGGTGTTGTTGAAGTAAATAGCGATGGTAGTTTTACTTACACCCCTAATAAAGAGACAACAGGTACAGACAGCTTTATGTTTGGCGTAAGCGATGGCATAAGTTCACAAGTAAACGCCACTGTGAGCATCACTATTGAAGCGTTGCAAGTTGAATTTGCACAGTTTGCCACGGATGCTTTAAATCAACAGCCTACGGCTGAGCCATTGTCTGTGAATGGTAGAGTATTTACCAATACAGATACTGATGTTGGTGATCTGATTTCAGCAAACGGAAATTAATCAATCAACTGACTAGCCAAGGAAGGCTAACTTTTAGGAGAAAATAATGCACTTACCTTTATATTTGCCATTCACTTTTATCGCTGTCTTTTTAATGCCGCTCACTCTACAAGGCGCACCTTTTGTACCAAAGGATGATGCAGTTATTGCAACTAGTAACACTAAATTAAAAGCATCTCTTTCTGTTGAAGAGATAAAGAACTTACTCGACAACAGTCAATTCTCAGGCCAATCTGAGCGGTTACAAGGGGCCCTTAAAACACATTTGGTAAAGCTATATCAGGAAAACCCCACTTCAGAAGTAAGCTATCTGTATGCACGTATATTACAAAAAGAACATTTATTCGAGCAAGCCATAAATATTGCAAAAGAGGCAATAGATGACGATCCTAACCATGTTAATAGCCATTTACTACTAGCAAATATTTTTATGACGCAAGGGCGTTTTGAAGCAGCAACAAAACACTGTATATCTTTAATTGGTTTAGTAAGTACCCTCACTGCAAGTACCTGTGTGCTTGATATACAAAGCCAACACAAAAATGTTCAACAAAGCTATCAATCGCTATTAAAAATAGTTGATAACAAAGAAACAAATCTTGCAACCAAACATGTGTTAAGTGAAATGAGTTACCGAATGGGTCACTATAAAAAAGCACTCTCTCATATTAATCATATAAAATTATCGAACATGCCTGTGAGCCTTGTTGTTTTATGGGCTGATATTCAGCTTAGACTTAATAACTCTGAGCATATTATTAACAGCCTAAGCACATTGGTTGACGATAATACTAATTTAGAGGATGCGCTGTTGCTTAGGCTAGCTATTGCAGAAAAAGATCTAAAAACATACGGGCAAAAATGGCAAAAAATGATGGCTGAAAGAGTCTCTTTACGCGAAATTCGCCAAGATACTTTCCACGCCAGTGAACTAGCTAAATATTACATTAATATTCAGCCAAACCCCGACAAAGCATTGTACTGGGCAAACATTAATTGGCAACAAGCAAAGATGAGTATGGATCAGCAGTTGCTTAAAGATGCACAAGCAATGCTACGAGGTAAGCTATGAGATCAACTTATCTATGTTTTTTCGCTTTATGTTTGTTCGCTTTTACAAACAATGGCTTTGCACACCAGTTAAGTACCAGTTATATCGTGTTAAATAACAATATAGATAAAACGCAATATATTGGTCACTGGCAAATCAGTATCGCTGACTTAGAACATGCAGTAGCACTTGATTTAAACAACGATGGGCAAATTACATGGGCCGAAATAAAAGCAAAACGTAGCTCAATTACTCAATTTGTTGAACAAAACATAAGTTTTACCCAAGACTTAAAAGCCTGCCTTTTAAATAATGAAGGCCCGTTTAAGCTCGATACTCACTTTAATCAACCTTATTTGCAAATTCCTATTCGCTTTTATTGCGATAATAACACTACAACCTTACTTACATACTCAGCTTTTTTTAACCGCGATGCTAGCCATAAATCTATCGTTAACATCAACGGTGTGTCGCGTGTATTTGACTATCATAACCAAAAACAAGCATTTAATTTTGAACAAACAAGCTACCTAGAAACCTTCAATCAATATGTTTACCAAGGCGTGTTACATATTTGGATTGGTATAGACCATATTTTATTTTTAATTGTATTGTTACTTACTTGCGTGTTGGTAAGACGAGATAAAACATGGCAAAGAAGTAGCTCTAAAATAAAAATCATAAAACACACTGCATGGATAGTCACCGCGTTCACACTGGCACACTCTATTACGCTTACAGCCACAGCTATGAACCTTGTCTCCCCAAATAGTCGCTGGGTAGAATTAGGAATTGCAGTGTCAGTATTGTTTGCAGCACTTAATAATGTTTGGCCCGTCGTAATACGTTTAGGCTGGCTTACTTTTGGTTTTGGATTACTTCATGGGATGGGATTTGCAAGTGTCCTCGGTGAACTAGGCTTGTCAGAAGACTACCAGCTGCTAAGTATTATTGCTTTTAACCTCGGTGTTGAATTGGGTCAACTGAGTATTTTGTGTCTCAGTTTACCAATACTTATTTACCTAAGAAACTATAATTGGTATCAAAAGTGGTTAATGCCTTCAGGTTCAATCTTGATTGCTCTAATCGCTCTGCAGTGGTCAATAGAACGTTATTAATGAATAACATTTAGGCTAACCCACAAAAAGGTTAGCCTAATTTTCCTCTGCTCATTCTTATTCTAATTTTTATCAAATGGCATAAGTAATGTTTTCATCGCTGGACGCAGTGCAATAAGCACGGTTTCTTCTGTTAACTCAGGAAACAGCATTTTTCGTAATAACAATCCTGCCATCACTGAAAAAATCACATTAATACGGCTCTCTAATTCTTGTTCTGAATGTGATTTTATTAAACTACTTTCACTCACTAATAAATCCCGCATTCTGTTTCGTGCTTGCGTATCAGCCTCACGTAGCAATAAAGCGACTTTTTTGTTTCTACTAGCCTCTGCCATCATATCTAGGTCAATAACGCAGGCGCCCGTGTCCATATGACGCTGTACGCCATGATGTAGACCATCAAGTAATACTGTTAAAATATCACCAGGTTGATCTTCAAACTCTTGAAATATGGAGAACATTTCTTCCATATCTTTTTCAATAATACTTTCGATTATTGCTTCTTTACTATCAAAATAATTATAAATATGGCCTGCACTCATGCCTGCTGTTCTTGCTATTTCAGCCATACCTGCGCCATGGTAACCTTTGCGATGAAAACAATCAGCAGCCGCTGTTAATACCTGCTCACGACGCGCTTGTGCTTGCACCGGATCAAGGTGCTTTTTATTTTTAGAATTCATTCGAAACTCCATTATCGAGTCACTAGACTCGAAATGTTTAACGTTTACCCTTGATAATAAAAAGATAAACGTTAAACGGTATCACTTTACTACAGATAAACCAGCCATAACTCACCGGTTTAATGCATACTAATTACTTTGATCGGTAGTTACTTCCCATCCACCACCAACGGCTTTGTACAAGTTAATTTGACTTGCAAGCAAAGCTTGTTGACCGGTGATCAGTTGTTGCTTTGCGCTATACCAAGTTCGCTGAGCGTCGAGCACTTGTAAAAAGCTATCGACCCCTTTATCGTATCGCGCCTGTGACAAGTCATAGGTTATTTTTCGGCTTTGTAGTAGCTGTTCAAGTGCGCTTAATTGGGCATTGTAACCCTCTCTATCAGCAAGCACGTCAGCAACTTCACGAAACGCTTGCTGAATTTTTTGCTGATACGTTGCTACAGCAACTTGTTGCTCTGCATTAGCGACATCTAAATTAGCTTGGTTACGTCCCATATTAAAAATAGGCAAATTTACCGACGGCATAAAGCTCCACGTACCTGATCCTGCATCAAATAAATTACTTAAATCACGTGATGCTGTTCCTGCATTGGCTGTTAAACTAATACTTGGGTAAAACGCTGCACGAGCAATCCCTATATTGGCATTTGCAGCAAATAATTGGTGCTCGGCCGCTTTTATATCAGGACGCTGTGTTAGTAAATCAGACGGAAGGCCGACAGGAACAGCGGGTAAATCAAGTAATGAGTTCAACTCTTTAGTCGGTAATAAGTCCTGCCCAACCGGATTACCTACTAATAAATCAAGCGCATTTTTATCACGTTTTAATAAACGCTTATACTTTGCAATATCAACCTTTGCAGTAGCTACGGTACTTTTTAATTGCTCTAGGGTAATTTCAGAGGCAGCACCTAAATCAACACTTTTCTGCGTTAAAGATAAAGAAGCTTGCTGCGATGACAACGTCTCTTGAGCTAAAGCAAGTAATTGCTGATCGGTCGCATAATTAAGCCAAGCATTTGCCAGCTCAGAAATTAACGATACCTGCATGCTATATTCACTAAGCTGCGTAGAATAAAGCGTTTGTAATGCTTGCTCAGATTGATTACGCACTTTGCCCCATAAATCTAACTCATAAGCAGTCATGCCCACAGTTGCACTGTATTGGGAGCTAATTTGAGGCTGATCACTTGCTGATAAATCAGCTGGCAAGCGCTGACGACTGCCTGATGCATTGAAATCGAGCGAAGGATATAACGCTGAGTCTTCGATCTGATACAAACCACGCACTCGTTGCACATTAAGTGCTGCTATTTGCAGGTCTTTATTGTGCTCAAGGCTTAATGATATCAGTGCTTTGAGCTTTTCATCATTAAAAAACTGCTGCCATTTTAATGACGAAACTTGTCCTTTGCCTGCCTCTGATGCATACGCATCAGGGACAGGTAAATTAAGCGCTTCTTGCTGAGGGGCTAACTGACATCCAGATAAAATGGCTAAAGTTAAAGCACTAAAACTAATTGTTCTTACACTCATTAAACTTCCTCCTGCGAGGTGGTTTTAGCTTTACCTGAAAACAGTCTACGTACCAAAACAAAAAACAACGGTACAAAAATTACCACCAGTGATGAAGCTGCAAGTGTTCCGCCTATAATTGAAATACCTAAGGCGTTTTGAGCACCAGAGCCTGCACTCGAGGCTATTGCAAGCGGTAAAACACCACAGATAAATGCCATTGAGGTCATTAAAATAGGGCGTAAACGAAGTCGTACAGCTGCAATAGCTGAATCTACCAAACTTAAGCCTTCATCCATTTTATGGGTAGCAAATTCAACAATTAATATCGCATTTTTAGAGGCAAGCCCTATGGTGGTTAATAAGCCAACTTGAAGGTAAATATCATTTGATAAGTTACCTAAGAAAGCAGCCATAACAGCCCCCAATATACCCAGAGGTACAATCATCATTACTGCAAATGGGATAGACCAACTTTCATAAAGTGCTGCTAAACACAAAAATACAAATAATAGTGAAAGACCATAAAGAAGCGGCGCTTGGCCACCACTTGAACGTTCTTGGAATGAAATACCAGTCCATTCAGAGGAAATCCCATTAGGTAACTGCTTAACTAAGCGCTCCATTTCATCCATAGCCTCACCTGTACTGTAACCAGGCGCAGCACTACCTTGAATTTCCATAGCTGAAAAGCCGTTATAGCGCTCTAAACGAGGCGAGCCATATGACCAATATGAACTAGCAAACGCTGAGAATGGCACCATGTCGCCGCTTTTATTTCGCACATACCATTTATTGAGGTCCTCAGGCACCATGCGCGCATCGGCCTTACTTTGCAGATATACCTTTTTAACACGGCCACGGTCGATAAAATCGTTCACATAACTACTACCCCAAGCAGTAGAAAGCGTACTGTTAATATCACCTTGTGATACACCAAGGGCTTCTGCTTTTGCAAGATCAATATCCAGTTGTAATTCAGGCATATCTTCTTGCCCGTTTGGACGAACACCTGCCAGTATTGGACTTTGACTAGCCATACCCAATAACTGATTACGCGCCTTTAATAGCTCATCGTGACCTAAACCAACCCGGTCTTGTAAAAACATATTAAAACCATTCGCAGTGCCAAGTTCAATAATAGCCGGAGGTGGGAATGCAAACACAAACGCCTCTTTTATCGTTGAAAAATAGCCCATGCCTTTTCCTGCAACCGCTCCCACTGATAAGTCGTCACGTTGGCGCTCATCCCAGTGCTTTAAGCTCACAAAACCAATGGCTGAGTTTTGTCCTGAGCCTGCAAAACTAAAACCGGTAACCGTGAAAATTGAGGCAACAGCTTCAGATTGTTCTTCTAAATAATGGTTTTCTACTTTTTTAACCACTTCAAGCGTTTGCTCTGTTGTAGAACCTGCTGGCAGCATCACTTGGCTAAACAGAATACCTTGGTCTTCGTCCGGTAAAAACGCAGTGGGTAAGCTTGAAAAAATAGTGACCATACCACCGACAATCAAAACATAACTAAGCAAATAACGTTTAGAGTGCTTGATCATTCGCCCAACAAAGCTTTGTGCACCTCTATTAGTTTTATCAAAACCACGGTTGAAGCCTGAGAAAAAACGGCCAATAAAGGTACCATCAGTATGCACATGACTCGGTTTTAATAACGTAGCACACAATGCAGGTGTTAAAATAAGCGCCACTAATACCGACAATCCCATTGCTGTTACCAGCGTTATAGAAAACTGACGATAAATAACCCCTGTAGACCCACTAAAAAATGCCATAGGAATAAATACCGCCGACAGCACCATGGCAATACCCACGAGCGCGCCCTTAATTTCATCCATAGACTTTCGCGTTGCTTCGACCGCAGAGAGCTTTTCTTCTGTCATTAAACGTTCTACGTTTTCAACTACCACTATCGCGTCATCGACCAACAGACCAATGGCCAGTACCATGGCAAACATAGTGAGCGTATTAATTGAATACCCAAAGGTAAATAGAACGCCAAATGTACCTAGCAGTACTACAGGCACGGCAATTGTTGGGATAATAGTTGCTCTAAAGTTTTGTAAAAATAAGTACATCACAACAAATACCAAAACAACGGCTTCTATTAATGTATGAACTACTTTTTCAATTGAAAGTGCAACAAAGGGAGTAGTGTCATAAGGCACAACCGCTTCAAGCCCTTGTGGGAAAAAAGGCTTAAGCTCTTCAAGCGCATCCTTTACTCCTTGCGCGGTATCAAGTGCATTAGCGCCACTGGCTAACTTTACACCGAGTCCCGATGCTGGTTTACCATTAAAACGAGCAACCACACCGTAGCTTTCACCGCCAAGTTCAACTTCGGCAACATCTTGTAAGCGAACAACCGAACCATCGCTGTTAGTTTTTACTAAAATATCTCTGAACTGCTCTGGTTTTTGTAATCGACTTTGCGCAGTGACAGTCGCATTAAGCTGCTGCCCAGCAAGTGACGGCATACCACCTAGCTGACCTGCTGACACCTGTGCATTTTGTGCTTTAATTGCTGCTGATACATCGCTGGGGGTTAGCTTATAGTTTTGTAATTTAGCCGGATCGAGCCAAATACGCATTGCATATTGAGAGCCAAACAGCTCCACTTCACCTACACCGTCTACACGCGACACAATGTCTTGCACGTTCGACGATACATAGTCTCCAATATCAATATTAGTCATACTGCCATCTTGCGACACAAAACCAACAACCAGCAAAAAGCTTGATGATGATTTGGCCACTACCACACCTTGGCGCTGTACTTCTTCCGGCAATAATGGCGTAGCGGTCGCTAATTTATTTTGTACTTGAACTTGGGCAATGTCTGGATCGGTCTCGGCATCAAATGTTAATGTCAGCGTTGCTGAACCGCTGGACTGTGAGGTTGATGACATGTATAACAAGCCATCTAAGCCTTTCATTTTTTGCTCAATAACCTGAGTTACCGAGTCTTCTAATGTACGTGCAGATGCACCTGGATAGTTAGCCGTAATGGTAATCGCTGGCGGCGCAATAGACGGATACTGAGCAACAGGTAGGCTTTTAACGGCAATAATACCCGCAAGCATAACCACAATCGCCAATACCCAAGCAAAAATAGGCCTATCAATAAAAAATCGTGACATAAAACTCTCCGTTATTGGCTGTTATTTGCAGAAGGCTTCACAGCAGTTGCCGTAACAGGTGCACCTGGGCGAATCTTTTGTAGCCCTTCCACAATCAATTGGTCGCCATCGGCTAAGCCTTCGCTCACCAACCAATTAGCGCCTAAAGTTCGCTCTACTTTTAATACACGGCTTTCAACGGTATTGTTTTTGCTAACAACCATAGCTGTAGGTTCACCTTTGGTATTACGGCTCACACCACGTTGTGGGGCTAATATTGCGTCTGACTTAACACCTTCAACCACCTCAGCACGCACATACATACCTGGTAGTAATAGCTTTTCAGGGTTTGGAAACTTAGCACGTAAAGTCACTGACCCAGTACTTGGATCAACGGTCACTTCTGAGAACTGTAATGTACCTTTATGAGGATATACTGAGCCATCTTCCATTATTAGTTCTACATCGGTTTGTGTTGTAGAGTCGACACCTAAAGCACCTGATGCTAGCGCTCTTTTGAGTTTAGTTAGCTCATTACTTGATTGGGTTAAATCAACATAAATGGGGTCAAGTTGCGTAACCGTTGCCAGTGCGCTTGTTTGGCCTGCGCTAACTAATGCGCCTACCGTCACGCTTGATTTACTAATCTGGCCGCTAATTGGCGAAGAAACATGGCTATAATCAAGGTTAATTTGCGCACTTTTTAACTGCGCTTGTGCCGTTAATAATTCTGCAGAGGCTTGCTTAGAAGCAGCATCAGCTTCGTCAAAATCTTGCTGGCTTACGGCTTTAATTGCTAATAGTTCTTTATAACGAGACGCTTTAGATTTACTGCTAGCAATACTCGCTTCTGCGCGAGCAACCGCCGCTCTGCTGGCTGCTAATTCGGCTTCAAAAATATCGGGATTAATTTGGTAAAGTGCTTGGCCTTTCTCAACCTGAGTCCCCTCTTCAAATAAGCGTGATTGCACAATTCCACTTACCTGAGGACGAATTTCAGCAATTTGAAACGCACTTACACGACCAGGTAATTCTTTTTTAAGTGTAATTGCTTGGCTGTTTAATGTGACAACACCAACGGGTGTTGCTGCAGGAGCAGAAGCCTTAGGTTGCTCAGCTACCTGATCACATCCACTTAAAGCAACAGAACCAACGAGGGCTGAAAATACAAAAAAAGCGATGCGGGAACGCTGCATGTTAAATACCTTTTAGTTTAGAATGAACGATCATTCTAAACTATAGTACAACAATTAAAAATAGCTAATGGACAACATTTACACATTTTTACAATTGATTATAGTTGTCACAAAATTAACTCAAACAATAGTTAAACTATATCAGTGACCTCCATAAAAAAGGCAGCCAATGCAAATACATTGACTGCCGTTAATCAATTATTTAATTTTAGCGACTGTTACTCGCTCTCAGGATTCATCCTAGAGACGAGTAACTGCTCAATACGAATGCCTTCTACATCCACTACTTCAAATTTAAAGCCTGAAAATACAATAAACTCTGCACGTTTAGGAATATGCTTCATGGTGTAAATTAAATACCCGGCGACCGTTTCATAATGGTTTTGATCAGGGAACTCATCAATTTCTAATACCTTAGCTAATTCAACAATAGGTGTTAAACCATCGACCAACCAAGAGTTAGCATCACGCTCAATGATTAGCTCCTCACTTTGATGCGTGATTAAATCACCCATAAAGCCTTTCATTAAATCTTTAACTGTAACGATTCCAACCACTAGCGCATATTCATTGACCACCACAGCAAAAGGGTGAACCGCAGTTTTAAACGCATTTAGCGACTCAGATAAGCTCAGTGTTTCTGGTAAGTAAAAAATATCTTTATCAAGCATATCCGCATTAATATTTGCCGCCTCACCTTTAAGCACTTGGCGTAAAATATCTTTTGACTCAACCGAGCCAATTAACTTATCAAGGTTGCCTTTACACACTAAAAAGTGATTATGTGGATGCTCTATAATTTTATTGGCTATATCTTCACTCGACTCATCAATATCAAAGTAAACTATTTGCTCTCGTGGCGACATCACGCTTGATAAAAAGCGCGCTTCTAAATCAAATACATTACCAATTAAGTCATATTCCTGCTGTTGAAGGCTGCCATACTCAGCACCAGCATCCATCATGGCAACAATATCTTCAGTAGTAACAATATCCTCACGCTCACTGGGTACTTTAAACACCCGCAATACGATGTTGGTTAAGCCGTTAAAAAATAATACCAATGGTGTTAGCGCGAAAGTCACCCATCGCATAATTGTAACTACACGCACAGCAACAGCTTCAGGTAAAATCATTGCTAATCGCTTTGGGAGCAAATCAGCAAATAATATAAATAATGAGGTAATAATTAAAAACGACAGTAAAAAGCTAATTTGACCAAGTAACGGCCCCTGATAAAATAATTGCAGTATTTCTTGCACGTAAGGCGATAATGCCTGCTCACCAACAATCCCACCTAATATGGCAATCGCATTGAGCGTAATTTGGATCATGGCAAAAAAAGCACCGGGCTGCTCTTGCAACTTTAAAACCGCCAGCGCTTGCACATTTCCTTCGTCGGCCATAACTCTTAACTTTATTTTGCGTGAAGCGGCAATCGAAATTTCTGACATCGCAAATAACGCACTCATCAAGATTAATAATGCAATCCCGATTAAATCACCCATTTATAACTCCAAAATAATCGCTTTTATTAGCAAAAGCAGCTGGATTATAGCCGCTTTTATAAACAGGGCAATTGATATTTATATAATATTATTTTCTTAATATTTTAATATTTATAGTTGCGATTCATACAAAGCAAAGGCCGTGCTAAGTTGCTGCTTTAATTTATTAGGTAGGTTTTTGTTACACGCAAAATATAAGGGAGCTTGGCTGACGTTGATGGGCATTAATGGCTCGAGCTGTAGTTCATTTAATAAGTGGGACTGTTCATGATTTATTCTCTGTGCAGGTATTACAACCAAATCAATGCTGGAACTTCGCGCTCTAATTATTTTAAAAATATTATCAAAGCTATTAAAAAGCATTAAATTTTCGTTTTCTTTAAAGCCTTGGGAGAGTAAATAGTGGTGGCTGTAATTATCTTTTAATACTGCAATTCTATATTGCTTCGCCTGATCAAGGCTTGTTAGCACAATGCCTTTGCTCTTAAGTGAGTAGAAGTTAGTATCAAATTGAGCTAATTTAGCAAACCAAACAAAGCTACTCTCACGCTCAGGTGAGCGAGAAATAGAGAAGATACAGGTTTGAGGATCTCTTAATGCAATATTATAAGTCATGCTCCAATCGTTTACTGAAATTGAATAATCAATCCCAGCATTATCAAGCACTAATCGTACTATATCGGCAGCATCACCGACTAAATTGTTGTTCGCATCAAGATACTGCGCAGGTGCAAAATTCTCTGTTACAACAGTGAGTTTAGCTGCGCAGTGTTGGCTTACAATGAGTAATAATACAAAACACCACTTAATCACAATAACCCGCTCTATTAAATTTAAGACGTCACTTTTCAATAAAAGCCAATTAAATATAGCGGGTTATTTGCAAATAGCCAATTTTTAGCTTTTGAAATTAGCGGTTCATTGCGTTAATTAAAAACGCTGAGATTTTAGCGCCTTCTCTCAGTGTCGTCTCAGAGCTTGATTGACCCACTAAAGAGCTGTCAGTAAACGGAGCTATCTCCATCATATCAGCCCCCGTTATAGGGAATTCATCAGCAATCGCTGACAAAATATCAAGTGCGTGTTGTGGCGTTAAGCCATTTTCTTCGGGTGTACCTGTTGCTGATGCAAATTCGGCATCGAGGGCATCAATATCAAAGCTTACATACACTTCATCGACCTTGTCTGCTTTTAATTGCGCAATAGCATCAGCCGCAACCGCAGCTGCGCCACGCTCTATAATTTCAGCAGCCCAATGTTGTTTTACGCCAAAAGTACTTTCCCAATGTGATTTAGGCTTGCCACTTGAGCGAATACCAAATTGAATTAAATGATGCGGCGCTGGTAAGAATTCTAAAATATGTGTGCACCAAGAGCCAAAACATAAGTCGATGCCCAAACGCTCTACGAGTAAGTCGGTGTGAGCATCAAAGTGAATAATTGCCGTACGTTTACCTTGCTCGCGTTTTGCTTTTAAATACGCTTTTGTTAACGGGTAGCTAATTGAGTGGTCGCCGCCAATACCAAAAATACCTTTGTCTTGGAATGTCGCATAAAAGCTATCACACACATCTTCAGTAATAGACAATGGGCTTACATAATGATCGTTATTGTCATTTCCGTATAGGGCCTTTTGGCAATTAGTGATAGTGGCCTCATTTAAATACTTATCGTGTAATAAATGCGGTATTACACGTACATCACCTAAATCAAACGAACGACACTGTGTTTGTTGATCAATCAATGCTGAGCGTAAAAATAAAGGCCCCCAGTTAGCGCCACGTAAAATCCCACCACCGCAATCAGAGCTAATGCCTAGCATTACTGCTTTATGTGGTGAATTAGGTAGCTCGTTAAGTGAGTCACGCCATAAAACATCGACATTTTCAGTTTGCCCATATAATTTATTTCTAAGCGCTGCTTTGCGTTCTTTAGCCGTATTGACCGTAAAAACACCGTCGCCAGGTGCACATAAACAGTGTTCAACTTTATCTTTAAATGCTTGAAATTGTGTGCTCATTGTAAACCCTTTTTCAATCTGAATATCTTGTCTATTATTGAGTAGTTATGCAAAACATCGCACGCTGAATTAATTTTAGATAATTTGCATAGTATGCTAAAAATCACAAGGCGCTTTGTTTTGCTCTCTTAGGTTAGTGGTAAATAAAAACCAAACCAACTTACTAACCAATTGAATATAAACAATTTAAATTATAGCTACCGACTCTTTAGCCTAGCTATTGGTTTGCTATGAGGTATGAATATAGTGTCTGAACAAACAAGTCAACTGGCTCATTTTTCTAGTAATTTTTGCCATTGATTGAATATTCAGAGTTGGTGAATAAATCAAATTAAGTCAATACGGACATCCGTCCTGTACTTCACTTATGTTTCTCGTAATCATGGTAAATTGACAACAATTCTTATTAAAAAGGCTTAGTTATGGAAAAGGTATTTCACTTAGGACTGTGTATTGATGATTTAAAAGGTGCAAAACTGGCAATTGTTCCAGGCGATCCAGATCGTGCAGCACGTATTTCACAGTTCTTAGATAATCCAACCTGCCTTGCTCAAACGCGTGAGTTTCACATTTATTTAGGCCAATTAAACGGTCACTCTGTAGTGGTATGCTCAACCGGTATTGGCGGCCCTTCAACGTCAATTGCCGTTGAAGAACTGGCACAACTAGGCGTACGTAGCTTTCTTCGCATTGGTACAACAGGTGCAATTCAACCGCACATTAACGAAGGTGATATTTTAATTAGCCAAGCTTCGGTACGATTAGATGGCGCGAGTCAGCACTTTGCACCGCTGTGCTATCCTGCAGTATCTGATTTTTTTGCTACTCAAGCTATGGTAAAGGCCTGTGAAAACCTTAATATCGATTTCCATATTGGTATAACCGCTTCGAGCGACACCTTCTACCCAGGTCAAGAGCGTTATGATACGCATTCTGGCTACGTACCTAAGTCATTACAAGGTAGCTGTGAAGAATGGCAAAAATTGGGCGTAATGAACTATGAAATGGAATCGGCTACTTTATTTACCATGTGTGCCGCACTTGGCTTACAAGCCGCTTGTGTTGCAGGTGTATTAGTAAATAGAACACGTCAAGAAATTCCAAACGTGGACCACGGCGAGATTGAGAAAAAGTCTGTTGCCGTGGTACTTGAAGCCGCTAAAGTGTTACTTGGCTAATGTTGCGCTAATAACCTCAAGTGTTGGTAAGCTATCAAAGCTTGCTAACACTGCTTTTGCTACCCCTGATTGGTTTTCATGACCAGCAGTTTCTAATAAAGTAATTGATTTTACTGTTTGCTTATCAAAACTTAATCCTGCTACAAACAATTGACTCACCGCGCTTTGCAATGGCGATAAGCTCGGGCTGTATGCTGCATTTTCAGCATAGCTGCCATAAAAGTCACCATTTTCGAACGTGCTTATTTTTACCGCACTATAATTTTGACTGTATGGAACATAAGCCGCTAAAGCAAAACTCATCAGCTTTTCATCAAGGTCTGTCTCTTTAAAGCACTTAGTTTGCTCTGCTGGGTTAAATAAGCTGTGCTCATTGCCTAAATCGGTTGGTCCAAATGAATGCGGTAATAGCTCTGCTAATTTAAAGTTTTGTGCTGGCAGTAAAATATCAAGCTCTTTTGCATCAGCCAATTCATTCATAAACTGACGGCAATACCCACATGGTGCATCACTAATGGCTATTTTCAGCACTTTCTTAGCGCCATTTAACCACGCATTATTAATTGCTGATTGCTCACCATGCACCACTAAACTAAGTGCTTGATGATCAAACTCAGCATTGGCACCAAAGTAAAAAGTGGTATTTCCTTGTGAATTAAGCCCTTTAACAATTGCGCCGACATGAAACTTGGAAATAGGTGCAACTGAAAATTCAGAAGCCATAGGCACCAAGCCTTGCAATAAAGTATCTTCGCTGACATTAAGTTCAGTACAAAGCGCTTTAATATCGCTTGAATGTAAAATACCGCGTTGAGTTTTTAATTGACTACGTAATGCTTGGGTTTGCGCTACGTTTAATGAGATGTGTGAATTGCTAAGTGCTGTATTATGTTGCACTTTAAAAGTTGCTGAAGCCATAATAGTTTTTATTTGTTCAATGGCCAAGTAGTGTAAAAGGTTGGCAAACGAAATACCAGCCTATTCAGCGTAAAAAAAGGGAACACGTCGCGTGTTCCCTTTAAAACTAATCTAATTTTGGATTAACCTGTATTTCGCATACCCGCTGCAATCCCCGTCATGGTGATCATTAAGGCATTATCTATATCGCTTTCATTACCTTTATCATCGCCACGAGAGCGACGTAATAGCTCAACTTGTAACACGTTAAGGGGATCAGTGTATGGATTTCTAAGCCCAATAGACTCTTTGATCCAAGGCTGATCGGCTAATAGACTTTTTTGCGGGCTCAATGATTGCACTAAGGTTATCGCCTCTGCTAATTCCTCACGTAAGGCAACACCTAAAGGTTTATACATGTCTTCCACCAGCGCATTATCGTAGTGCTCACTTAACCAGCTATCCGCTTTACTAAATACCATTTCTAGCATTTCTAAACGAGCTCGAAAGAAAGGCCATTGCAAACTCATTTCGCTTAGGGTTTCAATCCCATATTTTTCAAGCGCTGCTTTAAGTCCGCTTAATGCGCCTAACCATGCAGGTAACATTAAACGATTTTGACTCCACGCAAATATCCACGGAATAGCGCGTAAGCTCTCTACCCCACCATTCGGGTTACGTTTAGCGGGCCTTGAACCTAATGGCAATTTAGATAGCTCCAATTCTGGTGTTGCCATTCTGAAGTAAGGTACAAAGTTTTCATCGTGGCGTACCACATTGCGGTAGTGCTCACACGATACATCACTAATTAATGCCATGACTTCGCGCCATTCATCTTTGGGCTCTGGCGGTGGTAATAAGTTACTTTGCAGCACCGCACCCGCGTATATGTTTAAGCTTTGCAATGCCACATTGGGTAAGCCAAATTTAAAGCGGATCATTTCGCCTTGCTCTGTCACCCTAAGGCCCCCTTTGAGTGAACCCGGTGGCTGCGAATGCAAGGCTTGTGCAGCAGGTGCACCGCCTCGACCAACCGTGCCTCCACGACCATGAAATAAAACCAGCTCAATACCGCGTTCATCCGCCAGTTGCACTAACTTGTCCATTGCCTCATATTGTGCCCAGCCAGCAGCCATCATACCCGCATCTTTGGCTGAGTCTGAATAACCAATCATCACATTTTGAGTATTTTTAATATGACCTCGGTACCACTCATTATTAAGCAATGTAGTAATAACATTATGACCATCGTTTAAGTCATCTAAGGTCTCAAATAAGGGCGCCACGGGTAGTTCAAAACCGCAGCCTGACTCTTTAAGTAATAACTGCACCGCTAAAATATCAGAAGCAGTTCGAGCCATAGAAATAATATATAAACCAAAGGTTTTTGCATCTTGCTGCGCAATAACATCAAAGGTGTCGATCACCTCTTGCACTTCAGGGCTGGGTTGCCAATGCTTAGGAATAAGCGGACGACGAGAGTTAAGCTCAGCAAGTAAAAAAGCCTGCTTATCTTGCTCTTGCCATTGGTTGTAGTCGCCAATACCTAAGTAACGAGTTAGCTCAGAAAATACATCACTGTGTCTCGACGAATCTTGGCGCACGTCTAGTTTTGCCAAACGCAGTCCAAAGCTATTTACTCGGTGAATCATATCCAGTAGTAAGCCATTGGCCACTACTTGCATGTTGCACTTTAATAAAGAGCGATAACATGCCTCAATAGGGTGCTTAATTTGATTAATATCGGTGATTAAATCTTGAGATTCAGTGCGCTTATTTTTAATTTTAGCGCTTAAATGCATCACCGTTTCTGCAACTTGGTTTTTAACATCTTTCAAAACAGCACGGTACGGTTCAAACTCTTGTCCAGCCAATTTAATGAGCTCATCGCTGGCATCCGACATAGAAAGTTCAGCACAGAGCGTTTCTAAATCACGCTGGTATAAATCCAGTGCCATCCAACGGCCATGGTCGAGCACTTGCTTGGTTACTTCGGCGGTTACAAACGGGTTACCATCACGATCTCCCCCCATCCAAGAAGTAAATTCTATCGGGCTGTAATCTGCTGGCAACTCCAAACTTAAATGTTGTTTTACATGCTGGCTAAACTCTCGTAGAAAACGGGGCACCGCTTCCCACAAACTGTTTTCAATGACTGCGTAGCCCCATTTAGCCTCATCGACAGGGCTTGGACGTGAACGACGAATATCGTCAGTATGCCATGCTTGACTAATTAACTGCGCAATACGATTTAAGATTGCTTCGCGTTCTTGCGCTAGATTGTCGGTACGCTCAAGCGATGCTAAACAATCGCTAAGTTCAACATGTTTATTAATAATAGTACGGCGAGTCACCTCGGTTGGGTGTGCTGTTAGTACTAAGTTTATGTGGAGTTTTGAGAGGGTTTCAGCTAAATGATTATGATTAAGCTGACCTTGTTCGGCCTTTGCTGCTAACGTTTTTAATGTTTGAGTGAGAGGGTTTAGTTGGCAAAAACCAACATCATTAAAACGTGATACGGTATGAAACTGCTCAGCAACATTAGCTAAGTTTAAAAAATGATTAAATGAACGGGCAACCGGTAAAAGCTCTTCATCACTAAGCGCATGCAGTACATCTATAAGCGCTTTACGATCAGCTTCATTGCCACTGCGAGATGATTTTGATAAAGCCCGAATTTCTTCTACTTTATCTAAAATATCTTGTCCTTGAGCATCTTTAATAGTTTGTCCTAATAATTGCCCAAGTAAATTTACATTACCTCGCAAGGCGGCATATTGTTCACTCATTTTTAGCTCTCCTTTGTTTCTTTGAGGCCTATTAATATCATTATGTTTACTTATTTAATAGATCCATTTGCAACTGCATGTCGTAAAAAAGCATATGTAAAATAAACACAAAGCGATGACATGATCATTTTTTACGATGGTAATTGCCCCCTTTGCAATGCAGAGATGCAGCATTTAAAACGTGCCGATGTTGATCATAAAATTACACTAGAAGATTTAAATTCTGATGACTTTAGTGAGCGTTTTCCCGCAATCGATAAGCAATACGCCATGAATATACTGCACGCCCAAACTGATAATGGGCAGATAATTTACGGCTTAGACGTGACTTATCAAGCTTGGCGTACTGTTGGCAAATATCCTTGGCTCAAAATTATTCGTTTGCCCGTCATTCGTTTTTTTGCCGACCATGCTTATACTTTCTTTGCAAATTACCGTCATCATATTAGTCGTTTTTTAATGCCTAATGCACAGTGCAACTCAGGTCAATGTAATATCAAAAGCAAAGGTGAAAAATGAAAACAGTGATTTTATTTGGTGCCAGTAGCGCCATTGCCCAATCTTACGTTAATCACTTAAACCAACAAGCAACACAATTTAATATTATTTGTGTCAGCTCATCGAACATTAATCACAGCGATATAAACGTAAACTATTTTCAGAGCGACTATTCAGCGCAAAGCCTAAACGAGCTAACCGAGTCGTTAAAATCCCAGCAAGTAGATATAGCTCAAGTGATTATATTTAATGGTCAATTACACAACGACCAGCACATGCCAGAAAAAAAGCTTGAAGAAATCAACAGTGATTATTTTATGCAGCTTATGCACTCTAATACGCTTGTACCCCTGCTGTGTTTACAAAGTATAGTGCCGCTGCTTAACCACAAAACTCACTGCACAATTACCGCTCTGAGCGCTCGTGTAGGTAGTATTAACGACAATAAATTAGGTGGTTGGTATACCTATCGCGCATCAAAATCAGCACTTAATATGCTATTTAAAACAGCCGCCATTGAGCTTGCTCGTCGCGCTAAAAATACTAAACTGATTTTATTTCACCCAGGTACTACAGATACACAGCTTTCTAAGCCATTTCAGAAAAATGTTCCTGCAGATAAACTGTTTACCCCTGAGTTTGTTGCCCAGCAATTATTTAAATTTACTTACGAAAATCCACAATTAGAACTTAACAACGAACCTGCCTACCTAGATTGGCAAGGAAACACCATAAAATGGTAAGGAATTAACACATGCATTTTTCCAAAGACCGCATAGCCGCGCTTGAAAAGCACACACGTACGCATTTTATAAATTCATTGTCAGGGTTTAAAAGTGCTAACTTAATTGGCACACAGGATGAGCAAGGTAATACCAATTTAGCCATCGTCAGTTCGGTTATTCATTTAGGCGCACACCCACCACTTGTTGGCATGATCATGCGCCCGCACAGCGTACCAAGGCATACATTTGAAAATATTCTAGAAACAGGCGTTTACACTATTAATCAAGTAAATAGTGACATTTACCAGCAAGCGCACCAAACCTCGGCACGTTACGCTAAAGATGAATCTGAGTTTGATGCAACGGGGTTAAAAACAGAATACTTAAATGAGTTTAACGCTCCATTTGTTGCACAAAGTCGACTTAAATACGCGGTAAAATTTGTAGAGAACCAGCATTTAGCTGTTAATGGCACTGAGCTGGTTATTGGTGAAATAATGGATGTGTATGTAGATGAATCAGCACTCCAAAGCGATGGCTTTTTAGACTTACAAGCTATCGACACAGTTGCAGTAACCGGATTAGATAGTTACCACACGACAAATAAGCTCGCTCGCTTACCCTACGCGAAAAAATAGCCCAAGGTTATCAAGTCCTTGGTAATGGAGACTTGATAACTCATCCCCATTTGTTCAATCCCTTGTTCACTAATCGCAATTAATTTGAATTGAACGCATTTAGCCTACACACTATGCAAAATTTTGTAGGAGAAATATATGACCACAGTTGGTATTGGTACACACACACCCGAGCAAGCACTTGCTAGTTTAAGCAATATGACCCACTCAGTAACGCCAATTCAGGCCGATGAGTATTTAGCGCGTATGGCCAAAGCGCAAGCCTATATGCAAGCGCACAACATTGATGCCATTTATTTAAACGCAGGTACCAACTTAACGTATTTCACCGGAATGAAATGGTATGCCAGTGAACGACTTGTTGGCGCTATTTTACCTGCCGTAGGTGATGTGCAATACATTGCTCCACATTTTGAAATTGGCTCTTTAAATGGCTTTAAGGTTATTGATGGCCCAATACACGGCTGGCAAGAGCATGAAAACCCATTTGAGCTATGTGTTAAAGTGCTTAAGCAGCTCAATATTAGCGACACCGCTACCGTTGGTATTGATGAAAGCGCACAGTTTTTTATTTTTGATGGCATCAATAAAGCCAGTTCAGGGTTAAAACTAGTTAACGCACAACCTGTCACTGCACATTGTAGAATGCATAAATCAGCCAATGAATTAGCATTAATGCAATGTGCCATGGATATGACTTTAGCGGTTCATCAGGCTACAGCGAGCATGCTTTATGAAGGTATTAGCACCGTAGAAGTCGAAGAATTTATAAAAAAAGCCCATCAAAAAGTAGGTGCCCCAGGTAATTACTTCTGTATTGTATTGTTTGGCCTTGCCACCTCATTCCCACATGGCGTAAAAGATCCACAAATTTTGAAAAAAGGCGACATGGTGCTTATCGATACTGGATGTAAAGTGCACGATTACCTTTCTGATATTACCCGTACTTACGTATTTGGTGAAGCAACCAGCCGCCAACGCCTATTTTGGGATTTTGAAAAAGCGGCACAATTAGCAGCTTTCAATCAAGCAGCTCTTGGCGAAACCTGTGAATCGGTTGACGAAGCCGCTCGCAGTTATTTAGCAGCTCAAGGCTTAGGCCCTGAATACCAAACACCAGGTTGTCCGCATCGTACGGGCCATGGTATTGGCTTAGACATTCACGAATGGCCATACCTAGTTGGCGGTGACAAAACCCCGCTTGCCACAGGCATGTGTTTTAGTAACGAACCTATGCTGGTTGTTCCAGATGAGTTTGGGGTTAGATTAGAAGATCATTTTTACATGACAGATAACGGTCCACGCTGGTTCACTCAACCTAGTCATAGCATTGACGACCCATTTGGTTTAAACAGCTAACCTGAAAACATTCAATAAAAGAGCAGCACTTTCGTTGCTCTTTTTGTTTAAATATTGATAAGGTAGGCTTTATCCCAATATCCATTGCTATTACAAAGCAATCCTTAAAGGACTCCTATGAAAAACTTTAAAATAGATATCGTTTCAGATGTAATGTGCCCGTGGTGTATTATCGGTTACAAGAACTTAGAAACCGCATTGACCGAGCTAAAAGAAGAAATGAGTGCGGATATTACATGGCACCCTTTTGAGCTTAATCCAGATATGCCACTTGAAGGGCAAGACTTAGACGAGCATTTGCAGCAAAAATACAGCTTAACCGAAGAAGAAAGCGCGCGAAATCGTCAAAACATGGCAGATGCGGGTGAGCGAGCTGGGTTTACCTTTAATTTTGACGGTAAACGCATCATGATCAACAGCTTTGATCTTCACCGCTTGCTAATGTGGGCTCGTGAAGAAGGCAAGCAAACTGAGTTGAAATTGGCGTTTTTTGAAGCACACTTCACCAATTTAAAATATTTAAATCAAGAAGATGCACTACTGGATGTGGTAGAAAGAGTAGGCCTTAACAAAGATACAGCCCGAGATATTTTACACTCAGATAAATACGTACAAGCGGTTCGCGAAGAGCAAAATAACTTTAAGCAAATGGGTATTACTTCAGTGCCTACTTTCATTATAAATGATAAGTATGCGCTTACCGGTGGGCAGCCGAGTGAGTCGTTTATTCAAGCACTTAAGCAAATAAGCGAAGAAGAAGCTAAGCAAGATTAGTTAACAGGCCCTAATGCTTTAGTTTAAATACAGTTCGCTGACTTAAACCAAGCCCGTCCTCAACATCATGGTAAAAATGCGTGTAGAGGGCATCAAGCTCACCTTTTTTTGCTAGCTTTGTTAAACCCTGCTGTAATAAGTCGATAATTGCTTTATTTTTTTCGTTTGCATAAAAGTAATAAAAATTATCGTACTGCAGCATAATATGTGGCTCAACTACAAAGTTGTATTGTGGGCTTTTTTGTATTTCAGCTCTAATCGCAGTTACTGAACGAGGAAAGTAATCGCCAAGTCCTTCATCTAACGCTTTTAACATGCTTTCATAACTCAAATCACCATTAACTGTTAAGCCATTGTTCTTTAATACATAATAATCAGACCAACTTTGCTTTTGTAAGGCTATAAAAGGCTTTAGTTGTTCAAGGGTTTTTATATCTGCAAATTCGCCCAGCCGGCTTTGTTTTATCATCAGTAAACGTTTTGAGTGCAAGCCATTGTATATTGGAAAGGTTGTGTGTACGAGGCTATTTGCTTGCTCTTTTGACATACTTAACCAAGCAAAATTAATAGCCCCATCGTGCTTTAGCTCTTCTAATACTCGTTTGGTATTCATCGGCTCAACACTATAACTAATATTAAGTTTTACATTCATCTGCGCAAAGCTTTTTTCTAATAAGCTCAAAACATAGTGGTTTCTTGGCATATTAGGTGTGCTTGGTTTTCCTATTTTTAGCGTCACAGTTTGCTCGCTGCCACATGCAAAAAAAGACAGGGCAATGAGGATAACACTGCAGCATAAATTAAATAACTTCATAGTCATTCCAAGTTACTTTGCATTTATAAAATGAGGAATAGTAAGTATAGCGGGAACTTAAAATTACGCTTTTAAGTGCGATAAAGTACTTTAATCACATGCCAGCCAAATTTTGTTTTTACTAAATGTGGCTCTAAAATTTCGCCTTTAAACGCAACTTTATCAAACTGCGGTACCATTTGGCCGCGTCTAAACTCACCTAAATCACCGCCCTTTTTGCCCGACGGACAAGACGAATATTTTTTAGCTAAGGTTTGAAACTTTGCACCTTTGCCTAATTGCTTAATGATGTCTTCTGCAATCTCTTTATGTTTTACTAAAATATGCAGTGCGTGCGCTGTATTTGCCATGAAAAAGCCCTTAAAACCTATTTACTAGTAATTAAACGCCGCGATTTTAGCACAGCCTAAGTGATCCAGCACTTGCTAAAAATGTGGTTATAAGTAGTGATCTTCATCTTTTTGTTGAGGAATTCGACAGTACTGGTATTTACCAAATAATGTATAACGGTTTTTAGCCACTTTGTTATAAAGCCAATCAGTCAGCTTTCGTGGTAATAACTTAAATACGCTAATCAACTTCCACGGATACCCTAACTGGCTGAACACTCTAAAAACGGCTTGGCTGCGGGTATATGGCTTTTGTGCTTCTATATAAATCATCGAAGTAAAATCGGTAGTGGAAAAACCAAATTGAGCAAGTAGCGTTTGTCCAGCCGGCGATTGCACGCTGCACAATTTAAATTTAATGCTCGGATCGTGAGCTATAACAAAATTGCACCATGCACTACACAGCTTACATTGCGCATCAAATAAAATAATTTTTTGATTTTGCATTACTGCTGCACTGGTTTTTTTTGTAATTTACGCTGTAGTGTCCGCCTATGCATATTTAGCTGCCTTGCGGTCATTGATACATTACCATTATTACTGTGTAAAACATGTTGAATATGCTCCCACTCTAAACGCTCGGGCGACATAACCCCCTCAGAAATTTCAGTTACTGTCGTACTTGCCACCTCAACTTTAAGTGCTTTTAATAAACTTGCCATATCAACAGGCTTAGTTAAATAGTCATTAGCACCTAAGCGCATCGCCTCTACCGCCGTTGCTATACTTGCAAAGCCAGTCAGCAATACAATATGTGCATGAGTGAGTAAATGCCGCAGCGGTGCAATAAGCGACAGTCCATTCTCATCAGCCAGTTTCATATCTAATAAAATACAATCAGGCTGTTGCTGGCGAGCCTTTAGAAGTGCATCAGTGTGATTATGTGCGATCTCGCAGTTAAAACCGTGCTTAGTTAGCCGCCGTGCCAACGTTGTCGCTAAATTAATATCATCCTCAATAATAAGTAGCTTCATGCTTTTGTCTCTGCTGTTAATAGTGGCATCGTTATCTTTGCAACCGCTCCGCCTTCGGGGTGATTATATACCGTTAACGAGCCATTTAACCGCTCAAATGTCACATTTGATAACATAACTGCGATCCCCATGCCTTGCTCACTCGGCATGAGCTGCCCACCTAACTCCGCTAACTCTGAGGATGAAAAACCAGCACCAAAATCACGAATAATTAACGCAATGTTTTGTGCGTCAGGTTGCTGCCAACTTAGTTCAAGTTGCACTTGGGCGTTTTTTTGATTAGCAAGTACTGCATTTTGTAATAAATTTAAAATTGCAGGTAACAGCATAGCGTCACTTTGTAATGTGGCTTCAGGTGACTCGTTAAGCCAGTTTATTTGTTGATTGGGGTATTGTAATAGTAACGTATCATGAATTTGATTTTGCAGCTGCTCTGCTTTAATTGGTGCTTGAGTGTTTTTATCTCGTAACTGCGTTGAGAGCTTTCTAAAGTCGTTAAGCTGAGTGCGGCATTGCAATAGCGGCGTTTGCATTTGCTGAATAACTTCATTGTTAGGATGCTCTTCTAAAAGCTCTTCAAATAATAATTGTAAATTAGCAATTGGTGTTGCTAATTGATGAGTAATTTGCGCCGCTGCGCCATCAAGTGTTACCAGTTGTTCATTGCGTAACTGTTTTTCTCTAACTTTGGCAATAGTGCGTTCACGCTGTTGCAAAGCGCGGTTCATAGCCCCTATAACTAACGCAATTACGCAAGCACTTATAACAAAATTAACCCACATACCAATAAAATGACCATTCATATTCATTTGGTGCATACTGTGTTCGGGCATTTTAATTAATAATAAGCTATAGGCGGCAATGGCCAATACAGCAATATAGGCAAGCCCTCGAGCGCTTAGTGTGATTGCAGCTATCATAATGGGCAGCAACAATAACGATACAAATGCGTTAGTTGCACCGCCGCTTAAAGACAACAAAATAGTTAAAAAAAGCACATCGGCGGTCAGTTGCATTAACATGCCAATTGGCTTTGCTTGGCTTACATGCCGGTAGGCAAATACACTGGCTAACTGAAAAACCGCCTCAACAGCAATAACCCCTAACAACGGCATAAGTGCAATTTGATGTTCTAGTAAAAAATACACACTGAGTACCGCAATAAGCTGAACAACAATGGCACCACTGCGCAGCATTAATAATCGGCTAATAGCTGGGTCGGTTTTAATTAACACAATAGGGTTCCTGGATACACTGGGTTTTATTATTCATGATTAACATGCTTTTTTTATTGCATCTATTATACACTAAATCGCCTTATATTAGCTGCTGGCTGAGCTGCACTCAAGCATACGTCACGAATGCTTGAGTAAGTATTCAAGGTGATGGACTAGCTTATAAAAAGCACCTAAGCTAAACACTCATTTAATTTACAAAGTAAAAACTTACAATTAACCTTTCACTAAAAATACAACAAACAATTGGTAAAATAGCAGTAATTACAGCTCTATAGCTGCTATAAACTAGAGTTAATAGCTAATTTTTGTTATAACGTATTCATTAGACGAACACGTCATACCACTTTTAAGAGAACACACTATGCCTTACGCACATATCACTGGTTGGGGCAAATGCATTCCACCAGCCAGCATCAGCAACGACGAAATAAGTGAAATTGTAGATACCACCGATGAGTGGATCACCACGCGTACCGGTATCAAAGCCCGTAGAGTTAGCCATGTAAGTACTGCCGAGCTTGCTAGTGTGGCTGCAAAACATGCTATTGCTTGCGCTGGCGTAGATGCAAAAGATATCGATTTAGTTATTTTAGCAACGTGCACCCCCTCAACAGTAGTTGCAAACACTGCCTCATTAGTACAAAAAAATATTGGCGCCACTGGCGCTGCAGCCATGGACACCAATGCAGCATGTTCTGGTTTTTTATATGCTTTACAAGCTGCGACAGCGCAAATTCAAGCCGGTATGATCAAAAAAGCCGTAGTTATTGCCGCTGAGCGCATGACGTGGTACGTAAACTGGGCACGACGCGATAGCGCAGTATTATTTGGTGATGGTGCCGGTGCCGTTGTGCTTGAAGCAGCAGAAACACCTGCAGGCTTATTAGGAACTAAAACCGGCTGTGACAGCGAAGATCGTGATATTTTACACATTACTAATTTTGGCAGTGATTTAAATAAATATGAGCCAATTGGCCCATCAGACCTTTTATTTGAAGGCCGTGAAATATTTAAACGTGCCGTTAAAGGCATGAGTGAAGCCTGTGACGACGTGCTTGAACAAGCCAACCTTAAGTTAGACGATATCGATGTACTAGTTCCGCATCAAGCTAACTTACGCATTATTCAAGCAATTCAAAACCGTTTAAAGGTTGAAGACAGTAAAGTAATGGTTAACATTGGCGAATACGGTAATACCTCTGCTGCAACGATTGCCATTGCGCTGTGTGAGGCCGTTGAGCAAGGTTTAATTAAGCCGCATGCCAATATTATGTCGGCTGCATTTGGAGCAGGCCTAACGTGGGCGGCAAGTTATATCAAATGGGGCGAGCGAGTAACCCCCATTGCTGTTAGCGATGCTAAACTTCCACCGTGTGATAAAACAGGTTTAGAGCTTGTTGCACCAGCTGTAAAAGCGTGTAAAGACGCAGAGCCTAGCTAAAAGCTAACATTACACCAAGCAAATATGTATTGATAAACAGCGCACTGCTTTCAGTGCGCTTTTTTGTTTTTTAAGGAAAATATATGCAACTACTAGGCATTCATCATGTAGCCATCATTTGTAGCAACTACCCACGCTCTAAACATTTTTATAGTGAAATATTAAAACTCACGATTATTAATGAGCATTATCGAGCAGAGCGTCAGTCTTACAAACTCGATTTAGCTTTACCTGATGGCAGTCAGTTAGAATTATTTTCGTTTAACGATGCGCCGAGTAGACCAAGCTACCCCGAAGCACAAGGACTTAGACATTTAGCATTTAAGGTTAGTAGTGTAGAAAACAGTAAAACGTATTTAGAGTCGCATGGAATCGACGTAGAAGAAATAAGAGTGGATGAAACTACCGGCAAAAAATTCACCTTTTTTGCCGATCCAGATGGTTTACCCCTTGAGTTATATGCGCTTTAACATCAAATAACTCAAGGCAAGATATGTTTGATTTAGTTAACCCTAGTTAGGTTAGTTAAATCGATTTTGTAGGTAAGTAAATACTGCACGAATGCCCAGAGCTTCACCACCTGCAGGGCGCCCTGGTAATGCTCGTAAGTTCCATGCCATTACATCAAAATGAACCCATGGTGTGTTTGGCTCTACAAATTCTTTCAAATAAAGCGCAGCGGTTATTGCGCCACCAAATGGCGTACTTGAACAGTTAGTCATATCAGCCACATCGCTTTTCAAAAATGGGGTGTATTGCTCGAATAACGGTAATTGCCAAACAGGGTCGTTAACTTGCATCCCCGAATCCATAATCGCATTAGCGACATCACGTTCCGTTGAGAAAAAGCCTGGCAGCTCTGTCCCTAAAGCAACACGGCACGCACCAGTTAAGGTAGCAAAATCAATAATTAATTCAGGCTCATCGTTTTGTGCTTCGCTCAAAGCATCACACAGAACTAGTCGCCCTTCTGCATCAGTATTATCTATTTCGACCATAATACCTTTACGGGTTTTTATTACATCCCCAGGGCGAAATGCATTACGCGAAACAGCATTTTCAACCGCAGGTACTAAAACACGAAGACGTATTGGTAAGTTAGCAGCCATGATTAATTGAGCCAAGGCAATAACATGCGCAGCCCCACCCATGTCTTTTTTCATGTTACGCATGCCTGAACTTGGTTTTAAATCTAGCCCACCTGAGTCAAAACATACACCTTTACCGACTAATGTAATTTGTGGCGCATCAACCGCCCCCCACTTCAAATCGAGTAAACGCGGTTTGTTTTCACTTGCACGGCCTACCATATGAATAGTTGGATAATTTTGTTCTAATAACTCATCGCCTACCCATTGGGTAAACTCGCCGTCGAATGTATCAGCTAAATCGCTCATTACCTGTGATAAGTGCTGCGGCATCATATCGGCAGCTGGGGTATTAACTAAGTCGCGAGCTAGATTAATTGCATCTGCTTGTTGTTTTACTTGCTCATATAATGTTTTATCGGCAATGCCAAGCTGAGCTTTTGCTGTGGCTTTTTGTTTATACTCACTGAACTCATAACCACCTAACACAAAGCCTAAAGCAAGTTGAGAAACTAAAGACTCATCACCCTGAATTTGATAGCAGCCTTTAGGTAATTTACTTGCAAGCTCGCCAGCAGCCCAAAAATCATCGACTCGTTGCATAATACAAAATACTTGGCTTAATTCACCGGTTTCTGCGTTTGGTATTAACGCAAGTCCTGACTTTTCAAAATCGGTATTTGCAAGCCACTGCTGCACAAAGCTTGGTTGCTGAGTAAGCCAGTCTGTTAATTCATTTTTAACAATAAAAGATAGAGGAATTCCTGAAGAGGTATGACGAAGTAAAGCGCTCATTAATGACTCACATAATAGAAAATGATGTCCTAGCATAACAATAAGCACTATTAAAAGGTATAGCTAATTATGTTCTGCTAGCTTACTTCTTCTTTGAGGGAGTTGAGTCTTGCTGTTGGCTTTGTTGAGCAATCTGTTGATCAATTTCTTTAATAGGCTTATTCATACTAAAAGAACTTGGCAATACATCAACACCCACTAACTGCCCTAGTTTAACAACCAGTGGAATAGTTAATGGTGCAAACGGTAATAACGCAAAAACGCCTAGTCCTAATCCTTTTAATATATCTACAAACTGCTCGTTGGCGCGTTTTAGTTCTGCTTTGTTTGTTTGCCCTTGGGTATAACGCCTATAAGTTATTAGCATTTCTTTGGTTTCTTGCTTTTCCTGAGCAAGGGCTATTTTAAGCGCGACCATAGCACGACGAAAGCGTAGTTGTTGTCGCTTTTTACTTATTTTAGCAACCCGCCAGGGTGCACGATGAATGACTTTATATAATCGCATAGCCTGTATTCTCACACAGCGTTCTAAGTTCACAAAGAATAATTTACACGCTTTATTCAATCATTTATTCTAAGCGTCCTTTTTTCCACTTTTGTAATAAAAAAATGCAAAAAAACATCCCTAGTACTAAACCCGAAAGACCAAAATCTGATGAGTGCTGTGGCGGCGGCAGTTGCTGCCCTTGCGTGTGGGATGAATATAAAGAAAAGCTGGCTGCGTGGAAAAAACACCATGGTGAAAATATCAACAGTAAGTCAATTTAATTCAATAATAGAAAATAACTAAAATAGCTTATTTAGTTAGTAATTATGTATCAATGTCTGTTTTTACCCCCTTTTCTCGCCCTAGTTGTGATTAACTCTGCGTTATTTTTAGATAAACCATTTGTTTCCACTTGTTAAATAGTAGTTAATTAGCCATTGCCCTCTTTAGTTTTTTTATCTATAGTCTATTTCGAGGACTCACAGGAGGTGCGCTTAATTAATTAAGCTTTTAGGAGTGAGTTAGCTATATTTGCTCCCCATTGAATGTGAAATGTCCACAAAAATAAGTCAGTAAATAGACTATACAAATCAATTCTAACTGGGGATATTTAGAATGAAATTAAAAAGCAATGCGCTTCAACAGGCGATCAAATTTGCTCTAGCAACAACAGCCGCAGGCTTGTTTGTTTCTGGTTCAGCAATGGCTCAAAAAGAGCAAACCGAAGTTAAAGTAAACAAAAACGTAGAAAAAATTGCCGTAGTTGGTACCCGCTCTGCGCCTCGCTCTATTGGTGACTCACCTGTTCCTATCGACATTATCGGTGGCGAAGAGCTTAGCAAGTCAGGCAACACAGATATGCTAGAGCTGTTAAAAGGGGCTATTCCTTCTTTAAACGTTCACTCAATGCCAATCAGTGATGCCGCTTCATTAGTACGCCCTGCAAACTTGCGCGGACTTCCTTCTGATAGCACACTAATTTTACTTAACGGTAAACGTCGTCATCGTGCCTCTGTTATTGCCTTTTTAGGTGGTGGTATTAATGATGGTGCTCAAGGTGCCGACATTTCAGTTATTCCAAGTATTGCACTGAAGCAAGTAGAAGTACTTCGCGATGGTGCTGCTGCACAATATGGTTCTGATGCGATTGCTGGGGTTTTAAACTTCCAACTTAAAGATGCCTCAGAAGGCGGGTCATTCGAAGTTCGTAAAGGCCAATATTACGAAGGCGATGGTGATACAACCCAAATTTCAGGTAATGTGGGCTTACCATTTACCGATAGCGGTTTTGCAAATTTAAGTTTTCAGTACAAAACAGCCGATGCGACCAGCCGTTCTGTACAAAGAGCCGATGCCACAGCACTTGATGCTGCAGGCGTTCCAGACATTGCCCCAATCACCCAAGTATGGGGTGCACCTGAGGTAGATGACGACATCTCTATCTTTGGTAATGTTGGTTTAGAGCTAACTAACGACTCTCAATTTTATATGTTTGGTAACTACTCAGAGCGTGATGTACGCGGTGGTTTTTATTACCGTAACCCGCATACTCGCCCTGGTGCATACTCAAACGATGGTGGCGAAACACTTCTTGTTGGTGACTTAACCGGTGATATGAGCGGTAACTGTCCAACCATTATGATTGATGACAACGTTCTTGATAACCCTGACTACATTAATGGTGTAGCAAACAACCCTGATTGTTTCGCATTTAACGAAATGCTTCCGGGCGGTTTTACACCAAACTTTGGTGGTAATATCACAGATACGTCACTCACTATTGGTACTAAAGGTGAGTTTACTGGTGGCTTTTTAGAAGGCGCTTACTATGATCTAAGCGGTACTGTAGGTTACAACGAATCTCGCTACTTTATATACGACACAATCAATGCTTCATTGGGTCCAGATACTCCGCGTGATTTTAGCCCAGGTAAATATGAACAATTAGAGAAAAACTTTAATTTTGATATTTCAAAGGGTTTTGACTTTGACTTAGCTTACGATGTAAACATTGCCGGTGGTTTAGAGTGGCATGAAGAAACCTTTACCGTAGTAGCAGGCGATGAAGCTTCGTTTATTGCCGGCCCATTAACTGATCAAGGTTTTGGTATTGGTTCTAACGGTTTCCCTGGATTTAAACCATCAGATGCAGGCGAATACGACCGTCGCAACTATGCAGCTTACATTGATATTGAAGCGCCATTTACTGAAGAGTTCTTAATGGGCTTAGCGCTTCGCTACGAAGATTACGATACCTTTGGTTCAACCACTAACTATAAGTTAATGGGTCAATACCACCTTACTGAAGATCTAAACGTTCGAGGCTCAATTAGCACTGGTTTCCGTGCGCCTACCGTAGGCCAAGCAAATGTTAGTAACGTACAAACTAACTTAAGCAGTGGTGTACTGGTAGATTCAGCATTGTTACCACCTACAAACCCAATTGCTATTCAACTAGGTGGTACTGAACTTGAGCCTGAAGAATCGCAAAGCTACACCTTTGGTGCGGTATACACCATTGGCGATTTATTCTTAACAGTTGATTACTACAACATCCAAGTAGATGATCGTATTAGTCAGTCAGATAAAATCGAACTTAGCCAAGCAGATAAAGACACGCTCGAAGCTGCTGGTGTACCTAACGTACAAAACTTAGCGCAAGTTAGTTTCTTTACCAATGACTTTGATACCACTACTCAAGGTGTTGACTTAGTTGCTAACTACTCGGCTGAGTTGTTCAGTGGTAGCTCTACATTTAGCTTAGCTTACAACTGGAATGAAACAGAAGTAACACGCTCAAGTGATATTACCGGTGCATTTAAAGTAAGTCGTCTTGAAAATGACTTACCTAATCACCGTGCAACACTGAGCTGGGCACAACAATGGGAAAGCTTTTCAGCATTTTCTCGCCTTAACTACTTTGGTGAGTACCAAGGCGTTCACGTAGATTATGATGAAACGGCTAAAATGGCTGATGCAGCAGTCACATTAGATGTTGAAGTAACTTACTTCATGAATGACTCAATTAGTTTCTCAGTCGGTGCACAAAACCTACTGGATCAAGAAGCAGAGAAACTTGATTTCGCCGTAGCACCAAATAACAACTGGGGTGGTAAGTACTACGAAACATCTCCATACGGAATTAATGGTGGCTTTTACTACGCTAAAGCAACCTATACTTTCTAAAATGTGTTAATGATAATCAAAGGCGAAATGTGTAAAGCATTTCGCCTTTTTATTACCCTCTATAAACCCATTTAAAATGACTTTTACACTCGCATTTTTTGTGGCTTTGGGGTTATAGTAAATAAAAAGAATATTAGTTGTATTATGCTACTAAAAAAAGCGAATGAGTTATTGTCACAAAACAAGCTTAGAGAAGCTGAGTTTCATTACAAAACGCTATTACAAGCAGAGCCTGACAATGGTGACGCCCTGTTTGGCCTTGGTAAAGTAGCACTGCGTTTGGAACAATTTGATGCCGCTGTGTATATACTACAACGAGCGTGTCAGCACCTCCCTTATGTATTAGAACCTTTGTATGCATTAAGTGATGCATTTAATGCGGTCAACTCCCCTGAGGACGCGCAAAAAGTACTCGAGTACGCAACAAGCATTGCCGCAGACAACCCAGACACCCACTATTATTTAGCTCAGCATTATTTAAATTTTGGCGAGCTTGATAAAGCGCAGGTCACATTAGAGGAGGCATTAAAGCTTGGAATAGCACCGGTTACGGCTTATGTTTTATTTGAATTGGTACAATTAGGGCGTTTTAATAAAGCAAATAATTACATCGATCAGTTACACCATTTTTTAACGCAAACAAATAACCTACGCTTAAAAATGGTCTGCTACTATGCTTTAGCTAAAAGTTACGACAAGTTAGACGATACTGATCAAGCGTTTAACTATTTTGTGATTGCCAATCAGCAACAACACAAACTCAGTGAATTTAATACTGAAGATTTAATTGGCTTTTATGATCAACTTATTGAATATAACAATGAAAGTGTGCTCAATTTAGCAAACCTAAATAAGCAGTACCCTGTTACGCCCGTGTTTATTATTGGCATGCCACGAAGCGGCTCAACTCTACTCGAACAAATGTTAGCAGGGCACAGTCAATGGGCAACGCTTGGAGAAGACTTCAGTATTAGTAATAAGGTAGTCGCCTTTTTAGAACATAAAACAGGGTTACGCTACCCTCAATGCTTAACTAAGCTAACAACGCCTTTAATTAACCAAGCCAGAGCTATTTATTTAGATACGTTAAGCTCTTTTGAGGGCAATTGCGCATTTGTGATCAATAAACTGCCTAGCAACTACCAAAACTTAGGGTTAATTTATATTTTATTCCCAGATGCTAAGTTTATAAACCTGACCCGCAACTTTCATGCAACCGCATTTTCAGTGTTTACTAATTACTTTGCTGAAAACGAACCCTATTTTTGTGATTTAAATGAATTTGCTTTGTATCATCAGCTTTATGAAAAGCTAATGAGCCATTGGCAGCAATTTAACCGCTTAGCTATTTATAATTTAAGTTACGAGCAGTTAATTGAAAATCCTAAAGATCAATTAACCGCACTATTAAGTTTTACTGGCTGCGAATTTGAACAGACTTGTTTGGACTTTTACAAAAACAAAAGCGCCGTTACAACGCTCAGTAAACATGCCATCAGGCAACCTGTAAATAACAAAAGCCTTGATAAGTGGCAGCGTTATGAAGCCCCTTTACTTAGTTTGCTCTCGTTGCCTCAAACCAATTAAGCACATCCATAAACTGTTCTTGGCGTGCCTGAGGGTGAGTAAGCATATTAATATGGTCGTAATCTACTTTGTGCCCAAAGCGGCGGCCATATATTTGCATTTTTTGCACCCCAGTACCCGACTCATCAATAAACTTTTGAATATCGATAGGCTGTGCCAATGCTTTATCTTTTACTGCCGCAATATGCAACGTTGGAGGAAGCGTGAGAGTTGCTAATGTTTTAGCGTAATCAAACCCGTCATCACTGTCTATCCACGGGTTTTGTTTCGCCCACTGCATACTTTGATAGTGCGACTTTTGAGTTTCATCATCACTGCCCCACTTTAAGCGTTTTGCCGGTAAATAACCGTGTTTTTTCGCTAAAATTGGTGCCATAAAATACCAAATCAAATTGGCCTGAAATAACTTTTTAGGGTGGTTATTAAATAGCGAACGCTTTGAACCAAAATAGGC
Organism: Pseudoalteromonas sp. S1608; assembly: GCF_005887265.1. Classification (GTDB taxonomy): domain Bacteria; phylum Pseudomonadota; class Gammaproteobacteria; order Enterobacterales; family Alteromonadaceae; genus Pseudoalteromonas; species Pseudoalteromonas undina. The sequence goes on along the minus strand of NZ_PNDK01000014.1, from coordinate 60,192 downwards.
ACACGCTTTTACATCGTTTATCAGCTCAGGAAAGCGAGCAAACACACTATTAAGCAACACCCCACCCCAAGAATGAGCAACTAAAAAGTCAGGTTTTTTACTCTCTAACTGTTCAATTTTCTCAATAAATGCCGGAATATCCTCAACAATCGCCTCAGTTTGTCCATACCGTGCTTGCTTACAAATAGCTGGCTTACTTTCACCACGCCCGCGTAAATCAGCTACGTAGCAACAATACCCTTGTTCAGCTAAAAAAGGCGCTAACCCTTTATTACTATGAGTGTAAAATATTTTGCCATTTTCTACCGCACCATGAATTAATAACACCACAGGCCCACTTTGCTGCTGGTTGGCGATACGGCGCAAATGCAGTGTTTGATGCTCACCTAATTTAATAAAAACAGACTCTTGAGTAACTGCCAAAGCGAATTCCTTATAATTGCTAACAACTCATCCTACCAGTAATGACTGGTAAGCCAAAGGGAAAATTATGCACTTTTTTTGTCTGTATTTGTTACTATTGGCTTTTATTCCTGTAGTTAAAAAAGCCTCATGAAAGCAAAATCAACTCGTTCTAAATTACATCCGCACAATCAACACAAAAATGGTTACGATTTTAATTTGCTTACCTCGCAAACCCCTTCGTTAACTGCTTTTTTAATTACGACTCCAGCAGGTAATCAAAGTATTGATTTTAGTAATAACTTAGCTGTAAAAACCTTGAATCAGGCGCTATTAAAAAGTCATTACAACATTAACTTTTGGGACATTCCTGAGCACAACTTGTGCCCACCTATTCCAGGTAGAGTAGATTATATTCATTACTTAGCTGACTTACTCAGCGAAGATAATCAGCAGGTTATTCCCACTGGACGACAAATTAAAGTGCTTGATATAGGCACTGGCGCTAACTTAGTTTACCCGCTAACGGGCAATAGCGAATACCAATGGCATTTTACTGGCAGCGACATAGACTCTGCAGCAATAAAAATAGCCAAGCAGCTCGCTCAGTTCAATAATCTAAAAATAACGCTTAAACAACAAAAAAATCCCGAGCATATTTTTAAAGGGGTGATTAATGCGAAAGATTTGTATCATTTAACGATGTGTAACCCGCCATTTCACGCCAGTGCAGAAGAAGCCAGTAAAGGCAGTGAACGTAAATGGAAAAACTTAGGCAAAGCGCCTTCGCAAGCACTTAATTTTGGCGGACAAAGTAATGAGCTGTGGTGTGAAGGTGGTGAATTAGCATTCATTTCTAACATGATCAAAGAAAGCAGGGTTCACAGTGACCAAGTAATTTGGTTTACCTCGTTGGTTTCTAAAAAAGAAACTCTAGCAGCCTTAGAAGCACAGCTAAAACAACAGCCTATTAGTGAATTTAAAATTGTTGAAATGGCACAAGGGCAAAAAGTCAGTCGCTTTATTGCATGGAGCTATTTTGATAAAGCCACCCGAGAACAAATTTGTGAAGAATTAGTATAAAGCCACTTAAGGACACCCCATGATAGATTTTCGCTCAGATACAGTAACAAAACCGTGCAGCAAAATGCGGGATATTATGTATCATGCCCCCGTCGGCGACGACGTTTATGGCGATGATGAAAGTGTAAACCAATTAGAAGCTTATGCTCGATTACGTTTTAATGTGCAAGATGCACTTTTTTGTAGCTCAGGCACACAAACAAATCTGCTTGCATTAATGGCCCATTGTGAACGCGGCGACGAGTATATATGTGGCCAAAATGCTCATAACTACAAGTTTGAAGGCGGTGGCGCTGCCGTTTTAGGCTCTATTCAGCCACAGCCTATTGAAAATGAAGCCGATGGTAGTCTATGTTTTACTAAAATTGCTGCAGCAATTAAACCCGATGATAGCCACTTTGCAAAAACCCGCCTGTTAAGCCTTGAAAACACCATAGGTGGTAAAGTACTCGGTATTGATTATTTACTCAAAGCACGCGAATTTGTTAACCAACGTAACTTAGCACTGCATTTAGATGGCGCTCGCGCTTTTAATGCTGCTGCCGAGCTTAACGTTGATATTAAAGAAATAACCCAACATTTTGACTCTGTATCTATTTGCTTATCAAAAGGATTAGGTGCACCTGTTGGTTCATTATTGCTTGGTTCAACAGCATTGATAGCCAAAGCAAGACGCTGGCGAAAAGTGCTTGGCGGCGGTATGCGCCAAGCGGGTATATTAGCTGCTGCGGGGCAATATGCTTTAGAAAATAACACTCAACGTTTAGTCGATGACCACGCTAATGCACGTTATTTAGCAAAGCAGTTAAATAACGTGGCAGGTTTTAACGTAAACATGAGTAATACCACAAACATGGTTTACGCTACGTTTGATAACAGCATAAACATCACAAAACTAGCAGCAAATTTAAAAGCACAGGACATTGTGTTTAGCCCAAGTAAGCAACTTAGGCTAGTAACCCATTTAGGTATAACCAAAGCGGATATAGATACCTTTATAAAAGCCCTAACGGCCCATATTTAACGCGGCTTTATAATGTTTGCGGCACACCGATTCATAACGGTCGTTGCCGCCAATTTCTACTTGGTTGCCATCGGCAATAGCCTCGCCATTTTCATCGGTACGTAATACGTGATTTGCTTTACGCCCACAATGACACACCGTTTTAAGTTCTATTAACTTATCAGCCCAAGCAAGTAAATATTGCGAGCCGCTAAATAACTCTCCTCTAAAGTCGTTTCTTAAGCCGTAACACAATACGGGAATGCCTAATTCATCGACTACATCGGTTAACTGCATAACTTGATCTTTAGATAAAAACTGACATTCATCCACGAGTACACAATGGCGTTTTTTATCACTATTGAGCGATTTAATTAGCTCGTATACGTCTTTATCCGCATCATAAATATGTGCATCTGCTTGAAGGCCTATACGTGAGGATACTTTGCCCACTCCTGCTCTATCGTCAATGGCAGCGGTGAGGATCACCGGCTCCATACCGCGCTCTTTATAATTAAACGCTGATTGTAATAAAGTAGTTGATTTACCTGCATTCATTGCAGAGTAGTAAAAGTATAATTGCGCCATGGCCGTGCCTTCAAATAAAAAGTGCGCTTATGCTACCCTAAAGTGCAGAGAATACAAATTTGGAAACGCTATTTTATTTATTTTGCTTCATGCTCTAGTAACCATTGCTTGCGCTCTAAGCCACCAGCATAACCAGTTAGCTTTTTATTTGCACCAATGATGCGGTGACACGGCACAATAATACTGATTGGATTTTTGCCATTTGCAGCCCCCACCGCCCTCACTGCTTTAGGATTATTTAATTGTATGGCAATATCTTTATAGGTTGCCACTTTAGAAAACGGTACACTTTGTAATGCCTGCCATACGCTTTGCTGAAATGGCGTGCCGCTAGTATCAAGCTCTAAATCAAACTCAGTACGCGTATGAGCAAAATACTCATTAAGCTGCGCCACACAAGATAAAACATGTGAATTAGTCACCTTATTTAAAGGCGTACTGACATAACTGGTCGGTGGATAAAACCCCACATAACTAATACCGTTTTCAGTTGCCTGAATAATAATATCGTCAATCGGGCTGGGTAAACTGGTTTGCACTATCATAATTGCTGCCAAAGTTGAAAAGTTAAGTAAGATCGAAATGGTGCACAGTTCGCAGATTCAAACGAGCTTGCTGCCGCTTGGGCTTTTTTAACCCCTAAATCGCCATCAAGTAAAATATCGGGTTGGCTTTGACCGCGCAGTTTTGCGTAATTAACCGTCCAAGGGCCAATTCCTTTTAAAGTAAGCCATTGGTCTAAATCATCCTCCTTGGGGTGAATAGCACAAAATTCAGCGAGATTATGCAGTGCATTTTTACGTGCCTGCGGCATTTTAAAAAAAGCAAAATCACTACCTGCCACTACTTCAGGTGTTGGAAAGTACACCTTTCCCTCTTGTTGCTCCGAAAGCTGTTGCACTAATTGAGTCACTAAATTATGCGCCGCAGTTACACTCACCTGCTGACCTAACACAGCGCGAATACCCGCTTCAAAGGTTGACCAAATACCCGGTAACCTTAAGCCTTTAGTAAGTGGAAATGCATTATTAATGTGTTCGCTTAAATGCGCCTCAATTAAATAAGTATCTGCATCTAAATCAAGTACACGGCGAATGTTGTTAATAACTGGCTGTAAATATTGCGTATTATCTATATCAATTTGCACCCGAAAATGATGTTTATCTGCAATAAATTCAGCATTAAAGCGGCCTCTACACGATTTATAAGTAAAAGTACGCCCATAACTGGTTGGCGTTAACCACTCTATTGGCTCTATAAGTCGTTTTGCTAAAAACCCATGCAATGCTTGCCAGTTATATGGCGGACGAAAAGGCAAAGTTAAGGTGAGCCCAAGATCAGTTGAGTGCTTGGCGGTTCTGAGCGCTGAGGGCGCGATATTAAGTTGTTTTAAAAAAGCATCATTGAATCGTCGCACACTTTTAAAGCCGGAAGCAAACGCTATCTCGGTAAGCGGTAAGCTGGTTTCTTGAATCAATTTTTTTGCAAAATGGCATTGATTAAATAACCGATATTGAGTTACTGAAAGACCAAAATATTGAGAAAAAAGCCGCCTTAAATAGCGGCTGCTTATTCCTAAACGCGCAGCAAGTACTTCACAATCACACTCGTGATATTGATCAATTAACTGCTTAGCACGCAATGCAGTGGTTTGTGATCCCAGCCAAGCAGCACTACCTGGTGCGCTATCGGGCCTGCAACGAATACAAGGCCTAAACCCGGCTTGCGCTGCAGAGTGCGCAAACTGATAGTAGGTTACATTTTTTTCATGCGCAGTGGGCGCGGGGCAAATTGGCCGACAATAAATACCTGTGGTTTTTACCGCTACATAAAAAAGCCCATCAAAACGCGCATCGCGGCTCTGACGCGCTTTTTGCCAATGCTGATTAACCATAAATTGCTCTTATAAATTATGTAGCGCTTAGCTTAACAAAAACTAGGTATATTACTGGCCATATTCGGTACTAATCTTTGTTTGCAAAATCAATCAATGCTTGGCCCGTTAAGCGATATATAATCCATTCATTTTGTGGCTCAGCACCCATGCTATTATAAAAATCAATCGCGGGTTTATTCCAATCAAGCACTACCCACTCAAAGCGGCCACAGTCTTTGCTTATTGCTCTGTTTGCCAGCTCTTTCATGATAGCTTTACCGGCACCATTTCCACGGCTATCTGGGCTAACATATAAATCTTCTAAATAGAGACCATTTTTACCTAACCAAGTAGAGTAGTTGTAAAAATACACCGCAAAACCAATCGGCTCACCATCTTGTAAACAAATTAAACTATGCGCTGTTGCGCCGTCGCAAAACAGTGTATCTAAAATTGCTTGTTCATCTGTTTTAACTGCATCTGGCTCTTTTTCGTAAATGGCAAGCTCATTAATAAAATGCAGAATTGTTTTTGCATCACTTGGCTGTGCATCGCGAATTTCTATTGCTGTGTTCATTGTTATTAACCCTTCAAAACGACTTTTATGCCTATTAAATTTAAAATAAAAAGTGCCTAAATAATTATGATAACTTAAGCCATTAATACAATTATTTATACCCTAGCATATCGTTTTTATATTCAATACGTAACTATCACGGGCTTATTTAAATTTAGCCATTAAGATATCTAAAAAACAAATTAAAACAGCGCTTTTATAAATCGTAAAAAGTTGTCATTATGAGTAAAAAGTAAAGCAATAAGGGAGTTTAACTAAAATGGGTCATGGTCACTCACACAGTCACGTTGATGATAACCAAAGTGATAAACAGCTCACTCTTGCCGTATTTATAAATGTTTTACTGACTGCAGTGCAAGTTGTTGGTGGCGTATTTTCTGGTAGCCTTTCATTAATTGCCGATGCATTACATAACCTAAGTGATGCGGCCTCTATATTTATTGCCCTCGTTGCCCGAAAAATTGGCAATAAACAGGCTGATACAACCCATCATTTTGGCTACAAACGCGCAGAAATACTAGCAACCCTTTTTAATAGCACTACGTTAATAGTCATCGGGGGTTATTTAATTTTTGAAGCCATAAATGGTTATTTAAACCCCCAACCAATTAACGGTTGGATTATTGTATGGGTTGCCGCAGTAGCGCTACTCGTTGATTTAGTCACTGCGTTATTAACCTTTAAAGCCGGCGCTAAAAATAACATGAATATAAAGGCGGCGTTTATTCATAATGTATCTGATGCAATGGCATCAATAGTCGTTATTATTGCCGGTACTTTAATCATTTTATACCAGTGGTATGTAGTTGATTTAATAGCGACTATTTTAATATCACTGTACGTTATTTATCATGGTATATTATTACTTAAAGCCAGCTGCAGCATTTTAATGCAAGCAGCACCCATTGATTTTGATCAGCAACTTATAAGCAAGAAATTACTGCAACAGTTTGCTATTACGCAAATAAAATCCATAAAAGCGTGGCAACTGGACGATACTACCACTCACTGTGAAATTGTGATGCAAACAGATACCCCTATTGAGCTTAATGCCATAAAACACTATTTACATGATGAATTTGCAATTGAACACTGCGTAATTGAGTGTTGTTCACCTTAGTTTGATTATACAAATTACTTTGTAATTAAAGCTAATCGCATCTTTATTTTTATGCCTTGTGCAACAAAACGCAGAAGGCCTGCTAACAATAATCAACTGCCGTTACGAGCATCTATTTTAACGCAACGTTATATTTGACCCCCTATAGCTTGCAATAGCATACACGCAAATAAAAACAATTATCATTAACCTTGCGTTTACTTTAAATTACTCTTAATATTGCGCCCATCATTAATACAACTAAAACCATTCAAACGAAGGACCCGCATGTTTAAAACATCTCTGAGCTTAATAGCATTAATAGTCAGTGGCGCCAGTATTGCAGACGAATCAACGATCCAAAGAAATTTAAATCAAACAGAAATGGAGCACGTTATTGTTTCGGGTAGTCGTGTTTTTGAAAGTATTGATGAGGTCCCTGCTTCCATAACTATTATTAGTCAAAAGCAAATAGAAGCGCATTTAAAAGTTAATCCAGAATTACAAAGCCTTTTAGCACAAATGGTTCCCGGCCTTGCTCCAGATACTGGAAGCTCAAGTAATTCAGGACAAACTTTACGCGGGCGTGCCCCACTGATCATGATTGATGGCGTGCCACAGTCAACGCCACTGCGTAACGGATCATTAGGGGTAAAAACCTTAGATCCAAGCGCAATAGGTCGAATAGAAGTCATAAAAGGAGCAACGTCAATTTATGGTAACGGCGCATCAGGCGGAATTATTAACTATATTACCAAGCAAGCACAAAGCGATGGGCAAACCCAAGGTGAAATAAGCTTATCGAGTCGTTTTAGTGCGGTAAAACTTGAAGAAAGCGCAGGCGCAAGGTTATCTGCAGCATTGAATGGTCGTGCAGATAAATTTAGCTACTTAGTAACTGCAAGCTATGAAGAAAACGGTGTACAACGCGATTCGCAAGGCGATATTCTCGGTTTACAATATGGTTTATCTGATGCCGTTACACAAAATTACTTCACTAAGCTTGGCTATGACTTTGATGATGAAAAGCAACTCCAATTTAGTTATAACTACTTCAGTTCACAACAAAAAACCGACTTAGGCGATGTTGTTGGTGATATGAGCCTAGGAGAAAAAACCTACGCCATTCATGTGCCGTCAGAATTACAAAAGCAAGGTAAACCACAAGGGCCAGAAGGCAACGAAAATATAACCTTAAAATACACCGACTACGCACTGCTTGAAAACACACAAATGACGTTAGACCTCTATACGCAAGATATAGAAAATGTGTTTTTCTTCTCTCCAAACCTTGCCAATCCGGATGAGAATTATCAAGGTGGTCAATCAGTTATAAGTTCAGAAAAAAAAGGCGCCAGAGCAACTTTTAATACCCAGGTAGACTTTGACTCAGTTGAAGCGTCATTCATTTACGGAATTGATGCGTTAAATGATGTAACTGCACAACCGCTGGTTGATGGGCGTGTTTGGGTGCCAGAAATGGACATGAAAAGTGTCGCGGGCTTTTTACAAACTAAGTGGGTTATTGCTAATGACTTAATAATAAAGGCCGGTGTACGCAAAGAAAATATCGACCTTAGCGTAGATGATTATCGCACGCTTAAATTATGTAAAACGGCCACGCAATGCTCTGTGCCAATTAGCGTAAAAGGCGACACGGTTGATTACAATGCTACGACCTATAACGTGGGCATTAAATACAATCTAGATGAAAAATTCAGCCCCTTTTTAAACTACTCACAGGGATCTGATATATCAGATATTGGCCGCCTACTTCGCTCTGCCACAGTAAATGATATAGGCCTTATTCAAACACAAGCTTCAATTATCGATAATTATGAAATTGGTTTTAATTCTCAATTTGATGCAGTTCGTTTAGAAGTCGCAGCATATCGAAGCACCTCTGAGCTTGGCACTACAAACAAATTTAATGAAGTAACGGGTGTTTATGAACCGGTTAGAGCACCTCAAGAAATTTGGGGTTATGAAGCCTTAGTAGACTACACCATAAGCCCATCCCTTAAATTGCTGGCAACTTATAGTTATGTAGAAGGTAAAAATACTGAAGCAGATATATACTTAGGCTCTAAGCAAATCAGCCCACCAAAAGCCACAGCCAATCTTAACTGGCAACCTACGGATACCCTGTCACTAACATTAAGTTACTTGTATGTGGGTGATAGAAAGCGCTTTGAGCCTAATGATAATGGTAAATATGTTGGCGATCAGGGACCTGTCGATAACTACACGGTTTTTAATTTAAGTGGTCAGTATCAGTTTGCAGACAACTGGAAAAGTTTTATCGGGATAGAAAACCTATTTAACCAAGACTACTTCCCTGCCCGTGCGCAATCTTACACCTATGGTGGATACAACATTAAAGGTTTAGGTACAACGGCCACAGTGGGTGTTACTTATCAATTTTGATCACTTACGCGTTCATACTTTTACGGTATGAACGCGCTTATACCCTCAACTAACTTGCTGATCTAAAATACAAATAACAACCTGTCCGTTTATTAACCAGCAATGCAAACTTAAACGAGAATCAAACTCAATATTAACCATATGATTTATAAGTAAATTACTTGCAATTCTGTGCCTATATACTAGACTAGCCACAATTAGAATTTTTAGGATAAGCGCTATGAAAGGTAATCAAAAAGTAATCGACGCCTTCAATACATTGTTAGCTAACGAATTAGCTGCTATTGACCAGTATTTTATTCATTCTCGTATGTACGACGATTGGGGCTTAAACAAACTTTATGAGCGTCTTAACCATGAAATGGAAGAAGAAAAAGATCACGCTGATTGGCTAATCAAGCGTATTCTTTTTTTAGAAGGCGTACCAAACATGACTAAACGTCGTGATCTGTTAATTGGTGACGATGTAAAAAGCATGATGCAAAACGACTTAACCTTAGAACTTGAAGTGGTTGAGTGTGTTAAAGACGTTATTGCTATCTGTGAACAACAGCAAGATTATCAATCTCGTGAAATTTTAGAAAAGCTATTATTTGATACCGAAGAAGATCACGTCTACTGGTTAGAGCAACAACTGGGTCTGATTGACAAAATTGGCACTCAAAACTATCACCAAGCTCAAATGGGCGAATAAGGACTTATATTATGAAAGGCGATAAAGACGTTATTGCAGCACTAAATAAAGTACTTGCTAATGAGCTTGTGGGTATTAACCAATACTTTTTACATGCACGCATGTTTAAAGATTTTGGTTTTAGTAAACTAGACAAAGCTGATTACAAAGTATCGATACAAAAAATGAAAAACGCCGATCGTTTAATTGAGCGTATTTTATTTTTAGAAGGCCTGCCTAACCTTCAAGATTTAGGACGCTTACGCATTGGTGAAAACAGCGAAGAAATGATTGCCGCTAACATGAGCTTTGAACTTGATACAGTAGATGAGCTACGCACAGCCATTAAGCTAGCTGAGAGTAAAAAAGATTACATTAGCCGCGAAGCGCTCGATAACATTTTAAATGAGCAAGAAGAGCAAATTGATTGGCTAGAAACACAGCAACTGCTGATCAAAAACACTGGGCTTGAAAACTACTTACAATCGCAACTGTAAGTTAAAGTTATAAATACAAAAAAAGCAGCTAAGGCTGCTTTTTTTATGTTTAATTTTTAAATGTTATACCAATTCGTTTAGGTAGGCCTATTTATGTAGATTACTATTAAGCCACTTGATCGGTTATATCTGCAATTTGAATCAGTTTACGATTGAGGATCTTTTTAGTACAACAACAACACTTACCGCATTGGCTGCCCACTTTAAGCTCTTTAGTTAGCTCGCGCATGGTAGTAGCACCATCGTCGATGGTTTGCTCAATTTTTTTATCGGTCACACCGTGACAAAGACAAACATACATGAATACAAACAACTCTCAATTTCATTTAGTGGGTTTATATTAATCTAAACGAAAATAGTTATCAATTGGTTTTTTATAAAATTTGAATTTTTTGCATTTTTTTTGGCCAGCGCCACTTAAGTTGAGAATTCGCGGCAGATTGAGAATTGTTTTAATTTCATTCGAAGTATGGCACTTAAATTGAGATTTATTAACTAAAGTCTCACCTTGAATTTGAGTAGGATTAGGTAAATAGTTGAATGATTAAAATGAATTACATTAAGTCTGAAGAAGCCTTAATGTATAAATACAGGATTAGTGCGTGGGCTATTTCCGGTTTGTGCCATGAGCGGTCATTGGTAACGCCCGCAACACCGGACATTTTGGAGTGCAACGAAAAATTGTTCCGAGTGCTTGCGTTTGTTATAAATATTCAGAAAACTGTCTTTATGACTTTTTCAACGCCCTCTACCAACTCCAGAACATCCTCCTTAGTCGGATCCCTATCTTTGCTATGGTCACACAAATTCCTGATGTCCCCTAAATGCTGTATAAAGCGCCATTTAGGTGTATCTATGATTTCATTTTCTTTAAGCAACTGATAAAAGTCCGAAATAGATGGGTACTTTTTTCGTGACTTCAAACCATGCATAGAGCAAACATGACCAAGATGCTTTTCTAATACAACTCCTGCAACAGCGCCAGCTCCTCGAACGAAACCTTTTTTGGCGAGATCTCTTGCAGAATCAAGTTCAGAGTCATAAATATCGGCTTGCAAAACCTCTTTTATGTCGAACAGGCTACTTTCAAAACGTTTTTCTACTGCGGCCAAAATGGAATTTTGATTCTGCATCTTAGGAACAGCAGCGGTTCCATCTGCAATGGTTTTTGTTTCGCCGTAACTCGTTCGCGTAGTTTGCAATCCTAGCAAATAATCCGATATTGCGTACGTAAGGAAGTCGATCTCTTTTCTTTTTTCGTCTTTATACTGCTTTATGAAATCGTTAGATCGATCTGGCAGAAGCTGTTTAATAATTGCTAATGATTCGGAATACCAAGAGTCATATTCCTTTTTAAAGTCAGGAAGTTTTATTTTCTTTTCCTTTAAGTCTTCCTTGAAATCATCAGGGAGTCCCTGAACATCATCGATCATCGAAAGATAAAGACGATTTCCCTGCAATATAAGAGCATCCAACTCTTTCTTCATACTATCTTTATCTGAAGCCATAAGTCTCCCCTATTTTATAACGCTTGCCTAACCGGCGCAAAATAGCAGGCTAAACTTAGCGACAAAGGAGTGCAAGCCTGCTATTTTGCGTCCTTTGGTTGAGGCACTTGTTATACGATTTGCCACTCGGTTCCATTCCATTTGTAAATATATGTACTTGATGTTGTTTCATTCATAAGTACATATTGATATGAGACTTTTAGTTTATAGTTTTGCAGGTTTTTGAGCACAGCTGATGGAATACCGTTCTCTTTTAGATAAGTTTTAGTGGGAAAGCTACGATTTCTATCATCGCCAGGACAAAGGTTAGTTTCAGAGGAAAACAATCTATCAATATTCAAGCTTTCTTGGTCATTGAAAAGTTCTACTCTAAGTTTTAAAGACCTACATTCATTAGCGCTAAGGTTTGCATATCTAATAATTGTTTGGTGTTCTGTTTCCTGACTACCATTAACCAGACATTGAGAATTTAAAACTTGCAACAACAGCTTCGGTTTTTGACTTTCTTTGAAGACAGATAAATTAATGAAGTACCCATAGACAACAAATGTTGCTGAAATTAGCCCTCCACAAGCTGTCGCTATGTATACAAATAGTGTTAGTTTTTCATTTATAGTTAAGCTTTGGCAATTTATCCATAAAGCAGACAAAAAACTAACTAATATCAATAACGTTGAAAGTCCTAATGGTATCTTCATACTATCCCTATCGTATAACAATTTAATAGTGCGCTCATCGCGCATATTTCTGCCGACTTAACGCTCATTTATCTACTTTATATAGTTTTAACAAATTACCTAAGGCATTACTATCACTAAGTTTTCTAAATTTTTTAGGTAAAGTTAAATGAACCAATATGCGGGCAGCGCTCATTTTCATGAATATATGCGCAAAGAGCAGTTTAACCAATCAATTAACGACGATATTCAGCCAGTCTCGATGACCGATTATCGCTCATACCCGAATTCTTTTGTAGCGAGCTAAGCTTAAACTCCATAAACACCGGAGTACAACTAAGCGTTTGGCATTGGTTTCTAAAAAATATGTTAATCCGCGCTACTTAGTTCTCATAAAATTATAATGGAGCTGTATCAATATTGATTTGATAAGGCTTACTGACAAAGTCAGCCATTTTTATACACTCCTTAACTGCAAATCCTCGTCCTTTGTAGCTTGCGAAAGCAACGTGAGTATTATCAGTTAACACTGCATATAATCTATAGTTATGTGTGTAGCCTTTTCTTGGTATAGCTTTAAAACCTTTAATATCTGATAATTTATAAACACGTTTAAAAATAGTATATAAACTACTAGACTTTAATTCCAAGGTTTGTTTTGCGAGATCAAAACGACATAGATAGCCACCAAACGAGCCACTCCACCCTAACCAGCATATAAACCCAGATACCCATATCGGTAATGATTTTGCTTCATCAGAATTAAACACATTAATTAGTCCGATAAATAAAAAGAAACCACACAACAAAACTAGCAATAATCTAGTTAACCTTGGTTGTCGATAAATAGCTAGCTCACTAGATAGTTCTTTAAAATACATTACAGCACTCCGTATTTAACTAAGCCGGCAATGGCTGTAAAAACAAAAAATGGAAGGGATAGTTTTATTAGCGATTTGCGATCCCATATTTCAATGAAAACAAGATCCTCTCTATTAAAATCTACATCTTCCAGATGAGAGTTTGAATTAGCTTTTGTACTATCATGAGCAATTTGTGGTGAAATATCTAATTCGCTTTGAGCAAACCTTATCGGCGTTTTATTTGGCCAATCCGATATTGTTTCAGCAGCAATAATATTATATTTTTTATATAAAAACGAAATGAACATCTTAGCATCTGTATACTGATTAAATTCATATAACTGATCAACAAACTTAATTTGATAAGGGCCTTGCGCGCCTATACTACTTAATTCAAATGATAGTGTATCAAACGATGTAATAACTTTACTTCTTTGAAAGTAACCCCATAATGCGGTTTTTAAATTAAGCTGTTTTTCTGTCCCGTTAAACTCTAAGCGGCTCTTTTGACCAAAAAGCAATATAGATACTCCTAAAAAGAAGCTTGCCGAAGTCGCGAAGAAAATACTTTCCCCTCCTTCGCTTGCAACGGTCATCACGATGCTAATAATTCCAGGAATAAGCATAATAAACGCAAAAATTTTGCTTGTCATTTCGCGTCTTGAGGGCATTGTTGTATTACCACTTTGATCTGTTTTGAGAACTTTTTTTACAAGCTTGGATAGATTGTTATATTCCATTACTTCAACCTTAAAAGTTAATTATTACCTTATTTACATTAACATAAAGTAGCTAAGTAAACCTTATCTCACGATACTCATATCGTTCCTTATACAGGAGCAAAATTACTATTTACAATACAGTAGTTAGTTCAAGTCAGGAAAATCTTAAATGCATTTGATATAAAAAGGTTACCGTCCGGTTAACGCTTTCAAAAACAGAATATATTTCGATAACTACCTTTGAAGCACTAGAAACGGAAGTTTACTCCCGTTTTGTACTTTAAGATTATAAGCTGGTGTCTAGTGAAAGCTGGGAAGTCTACATCGAACACATCTGTATTAGTGCTCATCCGAAGATATGGAATCCAGTTTGCAACCTTTCGACGATCGCGACCAAGCCTATTCCCATTACCACACCTATGAGAAGCACTCCGAAAACAAGACACACATAGAGCAATGTCCAAGCTCTGGTAGTTTTTGACCCCGCCTGCTCTTCGGAGGTCTTATCGGAACATCGGTAGATTTGACTCAAACTTCTTTCCACCCCAAGAACGGTGCCACCGATCACTCCAAAAAGTAGTGCGACCGCGAAAGTGAGGACCCGATACTCCGCATTAGCAAAGCCATCCCACAAAAGAATAGCGCCGTTGGTCCAAGCTAATACAGTGCAACCCCATGAAGTAAGTTGATAAACAATTGTTAGTCTTTGAGTCATTAATTACTCATTTTTTTGGATTGTCTGCCTAACGCTGCGTTAAGTGGTGAAGAACGCTAACCACCATACCTAACCCACTATATCTTAAACACTAAATTAAACTTGAACTGAGATCGCCAAGTGTTGTGAATCCGCCTTAACGCTTTGTTATAGCGATTTACTTTAGACTTGCTTGGATTATCAGTAACTCAATTTCATGGTCCGATGTATTAACCAAACCATGGGTGCCAAAACGTTTATTAACTATCATATCTCCTGAGGCCACTTTTCTGTCCTCTCCTTCAATGGTCATAGTGCCTTCACCTTTCAAAATAATGTACATTTCTTCGTCATCTCCGTGAGAATGCTCTCCCATAGAACTTCCAGGTGGCATAACGACACGGATGGCAAAATCCCAAGCACCATCGAAATCTTTACGTCTGAATGCACGATAGATGTCTATTGAACCTTGTCCATCATGGCTATTTTCGTCGACTTCTTTATCGCAAGTGTAGAAATTACGTATCATCTTTTCCGAATTCCTTTTTGATTATTTTCCAAAGTTCAACTGAGCGCCATAACAACTTTATCAGAGGGTACTTTCCCTATAGTGGCGCAAAAAGTCCTTATTTTATGAACTTATATTAATAGCAAATATTGTAAGCTATTGCCAAATATAAACATTATGCTTTCTGTAGTTTATATAAATATGTAAAAAACAGGAAAGTTTCCCCTTATTCTTACTCGGTTAATGACGGCTCACCTGAAAAATCGGTTATCGCTCTAAGCGGCACTTCAATCACAACAAAATTTGCTTGGCATCTATCAAACAATGGCAAGCTTACCTTTCCTTCTATTTACAGTAACAATAATTAAAATTGATTGGACTATGCGAGTAAAAGCCTTTTTAGATGACCAGTCGTTAATAACTTAAAACACATAAGAGTTATTAAGCTAAATAATTTTTTATAAAAATTCAGTAAAATTTTTTTTCCAGATTATACTTTTTTATTATTGCTGTAATTTTGGACAACTATGTTAAACAATTATTCTGTGCGTACCCGTTTAGCAGTGCTTGCATTGCTACCAATTATGATTTTTTTAATTACATCGTTTTTTTCAATAAACACAATGGGAAGGTTAGTAGCAGGGATTGATAGTTTATACGACGACCGTGTCGTACCACTTAAACAAATTAAACATGTGTCAGATAATTACGCTGTAAATATTGTTGATTTACTTCACAAGTATCGTGCTGACTCTATTACCAAGTCAGAGCTCTTAGCAAATATTAATCAGGCTAGAAATACGGCTGATAATGAATGGAAAGCTTACTTAAGCACACAGTTAACAGCTGAAGAAAAGCGCTTGGTAGATAACGTTGAAAATAAACTAAAGCCTGTGCTCGTGCATTTGAATAATTTAATTGTAAGTATTAATAGTGGTGAATTTTTATCACTACCACAAAATCAATTTGTTTATGAGCTTTACCAACTCTTTGATCCGCTTAGTGCAAGTTACCAGGCTTTGATTGATTTGCAGCTTAAAGAAGCGAGTGACTTTAGAGTTAAAGCTGATGAAAATTATCAATTTATAAAATTTATAATGAGTGTGACAATCGCGATATTAATTTTACTTCTACTGATTGTTGCCTACTTTATTTACTGCTCGATACAAAACCCATTAATGTCATTACGCGATACCATAACGGATATTGCAACCAATGCTGATTTAACAGCTCGTGCTAAGGTTCAGGGTAAAGATGAGATTGCAGATACCGCATCTAACTTTAATGATATGTTACTTCGGATCCAAGATTTAGTAAAAGATATGGCAGGCGCAACACTAACGCTTGCTTCGGCAGCTGAAGAAATGAACTCTATTAGTATTCAAGTAGCCAGTACAGCAACCCAGCAAGAGCAACAATCAGCTATGATTGCAACTGCAATTACCCAAATGAGTAGTGCAATAGAACAAGTTGCTCAAAACGCGCAAATAACCTCTGATAAAGCCACAAGTGCTGACATAAAAGCAGGCCAAGGTCAGCAAGCTGTTGCTGATAATATCGAGTCAATAAATACACTTTCAACTTTGGTTAATACAAATACGCAGCTTATTACAGATCTAAATACACAAACCAATGATATAAACCAAGTTGTGATGATGATCCAAAGTGTTGCTGAGCAAACTAACTTGTTAGCCTTAAACGCAGCCATTGAAGCAGCAAGAGCTGGCGACTCAGGTCGAGGTTTTGCCGTTGTAGCCGATGAGGTAAGACAACTTGCCCACAATACTCAAAAAGCAACCGCTAGCATTAATGAAATGATCACAAAACTACAAGGCATGGCTCAGCAAGCTGTTAATGCGATGGGTAACGCTGAAAGCAGCGCTAAAGAGAGTGTTGACCACGCTAATTATTCTTCACAGGTACTCAGCGAAATTAACCAAGAAGTTACCGAAATTGCAGATATGAATACTCAAATATCAACCGCAACTCAGGAGCAAAAAATGGTCGCAAATGAACTAAGCAGCAATATTAATGAGTTTAGCGCGAGTATTACTTCTGTTAGCGAAAGCTCACAACAAAATGCTCAAGCTTCGCAAGAACTCGCACAGCTTGCGGCAATGCTACAAGGACAAGTTAATGTATTTAAAGTTTAGTTGCTTTAATTTTGAGGCATATTAGCGCTTATACTTTAAATAAAAACCTTATATGCCATCATTTAAATGATTAAATGATGGCATATTGGTTACTTTAAGCGCTAGTTTTATTAGACAATATAGTTATCCAATCACTGGGGTTTGAAAGTATAAACTGATATGAGCTGCCATCTTGCGTGAAAACCTCTATCGCATCAGCCGTTATTGGAATAAGGCCTGCGCCCTTACCTTTACATTCAACCACTTTTAAAATTGTATCACGGGCAATTGTATATGGTTCTAACCCTAACTTTTCATTAAAAGGTTCAAAATTTAAGTCGGTTTGCGTAATCCAAAACTTTCCGTCCGCTTTCATAACTCCATTTTGAATGGTTGCCATTGTTGATTTAACGACAGTTGATTGCATATTTAAATTCCTTTACACGTGCATATAATTTCAAATTGTTCAACTTCCTTCTGTTTATTATTACAGCTGACTTGATAGCTCAAAGCAAGTTTATTTGTGCACTAACGCCACAAAGCCACCTTTTAAATTTAAAAGTTACCCGCATATATTTACCTGCTTTAAACTTTGTGGAATAATCGCTGCCCTCTTAGGGGAGTAGCCCGCTCAGTAATGAGTAAACTTATCAACATAATTGCACCTCATGTGCATGGTAAGTTTGTAATGTTGTAGCAAGCGTTATCGGCGAGACCTAGGTAGACACTATCCTCATGGCGGGAGATAGCTGTTTGCCTTGGTTTAGTATTCCCGCCTGAAGATTATATTAATGGATATTTTTTTAACCTCTACCGTCACTGTTGCCCTTGCTGAAATAGGCGATAAAACCCAGCTTTTATCTTTACTATTAGCTGCTCGCTTTCATAATAAAATTGCACTTATTTTAGGCATTCTCGCTGCTACTATTATTAATCATGGTTTATCTGCCTGGTTTGGTGATTGGCTGAGCGGAAACTTTGCCGTGGAATACTTACCTTGGATAGTTAATATAAGCTTTATTGTGGTAGGGCTGTGGCTACTTATTCCAGATAAAGATGAAGAAGTGAGCCATAAATACGACCGCTATGGTGCATTTTTAGTAGCCTTAATCTTATTTTTTATTGCTGAAATTGGCGACAAAACACAAATAGCGACTGTATTATTGGGTGCACAATATCAATCTGTTTTATGGGTAACAATTGGTACAACCCTTGGTATGCTAATCGCCAATGTCCCGATTATTTATGCCGGTAAGGCGCTACTAAAAAGAATTCCATTAAATACCGTTAGAGCGATAGCCGCCACTGTGTTTGTATTACTTGGTGTTTATGGCTTAGTAACCATTATGTAATTAAGTAACCTGAATTTTGGATAATAAGTCTTTTAGCCAGCGTTCAGGTTAAGTCATTTACAACAAAAAACGCTTACCTAAAGTAGGTAAGCGTTAAAAAAGCATTAGCACATATCATAAATAGAAATAAGCGAGCTATTATGCTCGGTTAATGCAATAACACCCTTTTGTATCGGCAATTAACAATGATGAGTTAAAACCAGCTTGTAGATTACTTATCATGATCTCTACAAACCCGCTACCTTGAGAGCATGCCAGCCCTTCAGATAAAGGCCCTGCATAAACAAACTCACCATTTTTATCAATTAAAACCGCGGCTGGTGTAGCCGGAACCACTGACTTTAGTTGGCTATTGAGTTTAAATGTTTGTACCTCAACGCCCTGATTTTTCGCAAACCGCTGTAAAGATGATAGGTGTGGTTTAGCTTGTATAGTACATCCACATTTATCTTCTGTAATAATAAGTAGTTGAGCACTATCTTTGTTTTGCCAAACCACCTGTTCTTTAAATTGCGAAAACCAATTGTGTCGTTCCAGCATTTTATTTTCATCAAAAGGCTTTAATTGGCCAAGTTGAAAATACACTAAACCCGACACAACAACGACAAGCCACACACCAATTAAAGCAACAATAAAATAGCGCTTATTAGTTAAATTTTGCAATGCTTTGCTCTAACACATCAATACTAACATCAATCATTTGTACCTTGGCGGTAAGTTGATCAACAATTTTTCCATCTTCATGTTGGCGTTGACGCATTTGATCTGTGCTTATTGCAATTTGCTCGGTATTGCCTGCCTGCTCAGCAACTACTTGTGCAACCGAATTAGAGCTTGTGGATACAGCCTGTATCTGCTCGCTCATTGACGAGATATTCTCTTTCATAGTGGCACTAATTTTCGTAAGATCTACAACAAAATCAACACATTGATTCATAGATTGTGTTGAAGTGCGGCTGTTATTCACTAAATCTGTTAACGTAGATGCTATTTTTGCTGTTGTTTTCTGGCTGTTATTCGCTAAAGAACGAACCTCATCTGCAACGACAGCAAAACCACGACCATGCTCGCCCGCTCTGGCTGCTTCAATTGCAGCATTGAGTGCTAGCAAGTTAGTTTGATCCGCTATACCTGATATTTCATTCAACAAACCTGTAATTACATCACCAGCTGCCACCAAATGACTTAGCTGCTCTTCTGTATTGGTTAGTAATGTGAGCAACTCCTTGCTCTTACTGTCTGTTTGTAATACTTCTTGCAAAGCTACATGAGCAGAATCGGTGATATTGCTAACTTGCTGCTTTAAAATATCACTCTCTTGCTCAACCAGTTTAAAACCGTGGGCTACTTGTGAACCTGAATTGGCAATATCATCGGTTTGTATATTTCGGTGCTTAGCACTGTCTGCCAACTCATCATGCACATTAATAAGTTCTTGAGAATTATTTTTTAATGAATCGGATTGAGTTTGAACCTGTTTTATAACATCCGACAAGTATTCTAGTAGCGTATTAAAGCCTACTACTGCACTGCTATTGGTATCATCAGCTCGCATTGAGAGCTTTACTTGCTCTGGATCTTGCATTATTTGCTCTGTGGCATGGCTTAACGACAAACCTGCACGACGTTCGCGTTGTAATGTTACTGCAATAAAACCAGCAACAAGGGCTTCTACAATGGCATAAGCTGCGTGAATAAGCACAGTTGAAAAAGCGAGTCGGTCGGGATCAAATACATAAAACCCCGTGTTTTGCGTTTGTAAATAGTAAAAAGATAAATGATGAACAGCAACAAATACAATCGCCGTAATAAATACTCGCCACTCAACAAACATTATTAACATGGCTAAGAAAATAAATATTTCAAAATGCACTTCAATAAGCCCATAAGCTTGCTGAATATGCAAAAATGAAAACATCATAATAGCGGCAGCTACCACGTGCGGTGTAATTTTATTCTCAGGTTGGGTTTTTAATAACCATATAGGGAGCAAGCACAGGGGCAAGCCGACCAAAAACGCCTCTGTTAATGTATCAAAATAAAGGCCTATACCAATAGACTCGACAAACAATAAACAGAATATGATTGTAAACAATCGGCTCACACTAGACATAAAAACCTTAATTAATTTTGTAATAAATTAAACACGCTTATTGCTAATATAACCTTTAACAACTCGCAATTTTTTATTTTAAATCAAGCCCAGCATTACTAATTCAGGTTGATTTAAAAATGTTTTTAATGCGCTACTTAACAATTGATAGTATTTGTTTAAAAGTAGACGTCCCTGCTTTTTTTGTCCATTGAAATATTATTGTCTCTGCACATGATACTACTGCACCGGCTTGACGAAGCTGCTCAACCGCAATGGCTTTATGATCTGCATTTCTTGAGGCTATTGCATCTGTAGCAACAGTTACTGCATAACCTTGTTGTAGTAAATCTAAACAGGTTTGTAATACACAAACATGTGCTTCTGTACCAATAACAACCACATGAGGGCGCTGTAATTGCGAAAGAGTATCTAAAAACCCCTCTTCGGCGCAGGCACTAAAATTTATTTTTTCGATATATTGCGCGTTTGGTAAAGCTTGCTTAATTTTCTCATCACTTTCACCTAGTCCTTTTTTATAATGCTCTGTAATTATTGAAGGAATTTGATGAATAGCACTTGCATTTGCAAGCTGTAAAGCACACTCTAAGGTCGTATTAAATGAAGATATAGCTGGTGCTAGTTTGCTTTGTAAGTCGATTACTAAAAGTACGCTGTGCTCTGAGTTGATATTTTCTCTAAAATTCATTTGTAGTCCTTTCATTTTAGTTAAATTGACTTTTAACACCCACAAGCGGGCAACAATTAATTCACACTCATAGTGCTTTTTGTAATTTTTAAATTAAACTCATGTTATATTACAGCAATTCTAAATACCAACCTTGGCAATTAAAAAAGGTAAGTGCTTTTGAGTAAGTTTTTCTTCGTTGTTTACATATTTTTATTAGTTTGCATGCAGCAGAGCTTTGCCTCACAAACTTACTCTGAACAATTACAACGCGTATCCAAAAACGAACAATTGGCGCAAAGCTTTGTTGTAAAATCTGTCCAAGATGATATTGGCTATGTGTGGATTGCAACTACACAGGGGCTATTTCGGTTCGACGGCTATCAAGTTACGCCTTACGAAAACCAAACAGATTTAAAAAACAACTACATTATTAATATGTACAAAACCAATAACGGTAGCATACTTGTAAGCACACAACTTGCAGGTAGCTATTTAATTGATCCAAGTAGCTTAAAGGCTAAACAAATATACTCAGGTCATTTAAACCAAGACCAAGAAAAATACTCTCCCGTTATTGCAGTGGTTGAGGAGCTTACACACTTTTATTTTTCTATTGATTCGCACGTATACCGGTTTGATAAAAAATCAAAACAATTAACACTCGTCGCATCTTTGCCTGATGAAAATATGTTTATCCGTGCATTGTCACTTTATCAAAACACCTTATATATAGGTTCCGATCAGGGCCTGTATAACTACAGTTTTAGCAATAACGAACTCCAACAAACAACACTTAGCGACACACAAAAAGTTACTAACGATAGTAACAACGTAAAATTTTTATCAGTAGACCAAGAATTTGGGTTGATGGTTGGTACGGTTGAGGGAATGTATCGGATTGCTTATGATGAAAATAAAAATATAAACCCTACTGCAGTATCAACACTTATTAGTGACTATAATATTTGGGATTATGTAAACACACCCTATGGTGAGTTTATTGCTACAGAAAATGGTTTATTTGAGTTTGATAGAGCAACCTTAAAGCTCACTGCTATTTTAAACTTCAAAGATAGTAGCTACAACATTACAGAAAACACCATCAACGATATTATGTTTGATGAATCCGGTTTGTTATGGCTTGGCTCACGAACTCACGGGGTATTAACGTGGGCAGCACAAACTAAGAAGTTTAAAAGAATTACACTGCCTGAAAATAATATTGTAAATGTTATATATCAAGATATGCAGCAATTGCTCTGGATAGGCACTGACGATGGACTTGTTCGTTATAACTCAAAAACGAAAACGAGTGATTTATTTTTACAATCTAAAGATAACAAAGCAGCTTATGGTTTATCTGCAATTGGTGATATTTTTCCTGCCAACAATAAAGGTGAGAACTATCTTTGGCTAGCTACTTTTTTTGGACTCGAGCTTTTTAACAAAGAAACGGGAACATTTGAACAAAACAAATTTATCACCGAGCATAATCTAAATACTGACTATTTATTTGGTATTACTCAGGTAGCGCCCGATAAGTTTGCTTATATCAATAATGATAACTTTTATATATTTGACGGTAACTCTGGTGAAAATAGGGTTATAAAAGGCTTAAAAGAGCTTGTATCGCCCTTACAAGCTTACGCATTCCATACCCCTTCAGCGATGTTCCCTGGCGAGCTACTTTTAAGTACCTCTGATACTTTTTATAGGTATAACGAAGCAACGGGCACTTTAACTGCTATTTTTAAATCTAAAACGGCAAAAAAGAACCTGTACCATACGGTCGAGAATTATTACTACGATGCAAAACGAAAACTACTGTGGTTAGCTACAACACAAGAAGGCTTAATTGCCGTTAACGCTGAAACATACGAGCAAGTTCATACTTTTAATAAAAACAATTCATTAAATACTAACTCTATTTTTGAGCTTATTGCCGATGATAATGATTTTTTATGGGTTAGTTCTGACAACGGACTGTATAAACTTAATTTAGATTCATTAAACGTAACAACTTATACAATAAAAGATGGCCTAAGTAGCAATCATTTTACTGCACTTGCAGCACTTAAATTGCAAAATAATGAACTCGTGTTTGGTAATCGTAGCGGTGTACTTCAGTTTGACCCCGATCAATTTAAGAGTAAACAACAAAACACCCAAAGCAAGTTAGCAATTACCAATATCAATTTATTTTCAGAGACGCTCAATTATACACCTGAAAAATATCGTAATGAACCGTTAAAACTAAAGCATGATGATATGGGGTTAACGGTTCGGTTTTCTAATTTTGACTATAAAAATATAAGTAAGACCTTCTACCGAGTAGAGCTTACTGGCCCCTCATCATTGAGCTATAACGATTTAAAATCTAACCAGGTGTTTTTTACTAAATTACAACCTGGTGATTATGTATTATCAGTATCAACTCAGCAGCGTAATGGAGTCGTTACTAGCGAACCTGTAAGGCTTAAATTTAGCGTCGCCTATGCACCTTGGCAGTCTCCTCTCGCTTATGCATGCTACTTCCTTGCTGTGACCATAATTCTGTTTTTATTTTTTTGGCAATACCGTAGCCGTAAAATAGCAATTGAGCGCGCCCACCGTGCAGCTATTCACTCTAAAACTCAAACTGAGCTCGCACTAAAAAGCAATAAAAGTGGTGTTTGGAACTATAGCTTTGCAGACAATACTGTAAACACAGCTAGAGGTATGGAGTTAGGCTTTGAAGACTTGCCTGAGCGCATTGATATACAAAGCTTTTTTAATATTATGCATCCTGATGAGCGCCGCAGAATACAAAGCAAGTGGGATACATTTATAAAACAGACTCAGTCGCAAGACTGGCAAGCGACTTACCGGTTACGCCACAAAGATGGTCATTGGTTGTGGTTTCATGACTTAGGGCAAATTATTTATAATCAAGACACTAAAAAGCCTGAGTATGTATCTGGTATTTTTACTAACATTACTGAGCAGTTAGCAAACGAACAGCAAGCAAAAATACTCGGTGAAGCATTTAGCCAAATCAATGACTTTTTACTTATCCTAGACGAAAATCTAATGCCTTTTTCAGCTAATAATAGCTTTATGGAGGTATTTTCTGATGATGGTGATGAGGGAGCTGTTACCTCAGAGCTATTTGTTAAAGCCATTGGGCAAACCAAATGTAAAGAGTTTGCAGCCACATTAAAGGCACTGCAACCCAAAGAGAATTGGCGAACAAATGCCTATGTTAATACTACAAAAGCACAGCAGCATCCTATTCATTTAAGTGCCACAGCTGTCGCTAATGAAGAAGGTAAAGTTGGCTATTATGTTATTGTTATAACAGATTTAACCGAACAAAAGCGTGCTGAGAATGAGCTACGTTATTTGGCCAACTATGATGCGTTAACCGGGCTACCTAATCGTAGTTTAATGAATCAAAAAATTGAAAATGCCATTACAAAAGCCGCTAAAAACGACTTGCAATGTGCGGTTATATTTATAGATTTAGATAAGTTCAAACCTGTAAATGATTCGTTTGGACATGCCGTGGGCGATAAATTACTGTGCAACATTACCGAGCGAGTTGGCTCATATCTGGGCGACCATGCGACCTTTGGCCGTCAAAGTGGTGATGAATTTTTAGTATTAATCGAGAACATTACCTCTATGTCTTCACTGCAGCATACACTTAACGAAATGAGTAGTGAGCTGGCAAGTAAAGTTATTATTGAAGACTTTTCTATTAATATATCTGCCAGTATTGGTATTGCCTTGTACCCCCATGATGCAAACTCAACAGATGCTTTAATACGTAATGCAGATATCGCTATGATGCATGCAAAACAAGCAGGTCGAAATGGATTTCAGTTCTTTAATGAAAAAATGAATGAGCAAATCAAACAAAAGCTTATCCTTGAAAATGACTTAAAAGACGCAGCAAAAGATAATCAGTTTTTTAACCATTACCAGCCAGTAGTTAATACAAAAGATAAAACAATAAGTGGTGTTGAATTATTGATGCGCTGGGAAAACCAAGGAAAACTAATCTCTCCGGCTTTATTTATACCGGTAGCAGAAGAAACTGGCTTAATTGATATGCTTACAGAGCAAGCATTGCAACGTGCAATTACAGAGCTTGCGCCTATTCTTAGCATTAACCCACTGTTTTATATTTCGTTAAATGTATCACCAAAACATATTTTAAAGGCTAATATAACCCAGCGACTGAGCGCTATACTTGAAAAAGCCAATATCAAGCCACAGCAAATACGTCTTGAAATTACAGAAAACACGCTGTTAGAAGATAAGCACAAAGCAGCTAAACAACTTAAAAGTCTTCAAGCTGCAGGGTTTAAGCTGTTTCTAGATGATTTTGGTACTGGCTATTCATCACTCACTTATTTGAGCCAATTTCCAATTAACGTAATAAAAATTGACCAAAGTTTTGTAAATAGTATCGGCATAGATAAAGGTGACGAATCGATTATTAAAACAATTTACTCGCTTGCTGAAAACTTAGAGCTATATTGTATTGCTGAAGGGGTAGAGACGCGGGAGCAACTAGATTTTTTAACGAACATAGGTTGTCATAAGCTACAGGGCTACTACTTCGCACGCCCTATGAGTGCTAGCGATTTAATGAGCCCTGCATGCTTTGAAAAGATTATTAATTTAATATAAACCTAAAAACAGCTTAACTAAGTCGCTTTTAGGTTAATTCATTAATGTATGTGCTTGCATTCATAGCTTTCGATTTGAAGAACACTATTACGTACATTAAATTTATCTGCAAGCAGTTTGATTACTTTTAAGCGACACTCTTCATCATGTTTTTCTATAGTGCAATGCTGCTTTAACACCACATGAGCCCCCACTATCACCTTTTTATTTTTACGAACAACAGTCACATTGTGCACATTTGCTACATGCTCCATAGTCGTTATTTCTGTTTCTATATCAGCAACATCAGGTAACTTCGCTTTATTCGAATGCAACCCTTTGATACAGCTAACAATGACCTTAATACCCGTAAACAATACAAATGATGCAATTAACATACTCGATAAAATATCAATTACATTCCAGCCTGTTATATAAATGAGTACACCGGCAGCAAAAGTAGAGACCGTTGATATTAAATCAAAAAACGAATGTAAAAATACCGCATACACATTAATACTAGCCTTACGGCCTTTATACAGCACCCATGCTGCTGCACCATGAAATAAAAAACCAATAGCAGCAATCACCGACATTAAATAACTATTTATAACCAACTCATGCCCACCTTTATGATGCATAAAGCGCTCAGCTCCCTCATACAAAATAAGTAAACTAATGGCTAGATAGAGAATTCCGTTGATCAGACCACCGATTAATTCAGCTTTTTGGTGACCATCGTTGTAAGTTTTAGCCAGATGAATAGCGAAGCTTGAGGCAATAAGTGCTATGAATAGCGAACTGTTATGAACAAATAAGTGGCCGGCATCAGCAAGAACAGCCAGTGAGTTAGCATAATAAGCACCTATAAGCTGAATAACCATAAACGAGCAGGTAATTGCAAGTGCAATTAATAGACGGCGACGGGAGGCGTGATGTGTAGTTATTTCTGTCATGAAATATAAAAGGCCTTTACTGAAAACGAAGTAAGCTCATGAAATAAAGCAAATTGGGAAATACGTAATGATATACAATCACAATTGTAATACGTAGGCCAAATAAACGCACTAAAAACTTAGTAAAATACAAAAAACTGTACTAAAAATAACTAAGCGGATACAAAAATAATAATTAATTCATAAATATGGGTAGTTTTCATATTTTAATGCGGAGAAACAAGTGAGCCATGACTCAAACAATACAATTTGGCAGATTTTTAATCTAATTAATTTAGCCGTTATTGCTTATGATAATAAAACGCATCACTACACGTTAAACCAACATGCTAAAACACTACTTAACATAAATAGTGATGACGCTGTTAGTAACGATGTTTTTAATAATATTACTCTTCGCGACTTTAATGATGATACGGTGATAACCATTGAGCAATTATTTTCATCAAATATCACAGCTGTTTTATTAGAGTGTGAATTTTCGCCGCAGCTTTTAAATGTTAATCACTCAATAGTTAATGACTCTGTATCTATGATCACTTTAGAGCAAGATCGTACACTTACAGAACAATATAACTTTGATCAAATTATCTCTAAAATTTCTACCAAACTTATTGATATACAAAATGACAATATAGACCAGCAAATTAACTTTGCCCTTAAAGCCATTGGCACTGTACTGAAGGCAGACCGCAGTTATTTATTTGAATTCAACACCGACAACGAAACTATCACCAATACTCACGAATGGGTCAATACGGGTATTATCGCTTGCAAAGACAGACTACAAAATGTACCCAAGGTTGAACTACCCTACTTTTTTGAAATAATGAATGAGAGTCATCTATTTCAAGTGAATGATATTGAACAATTACCAACAAAAGCCGACGCTGAAAAAGTTGAATTTAAAGAGCAAAATATTCAATCTGTTTTGTGCATAGGCCTACGTTTTGATGAAGAGCTAGTAGGCTTTATTGGTTGTGATTGTGTTAAAACAAAACGTAATTGGAGCAAAATAGATTTAATTAGAATAAAGCTCGTTGGCGAAATCATTAATAATGCACTTAAAAATATTAACTATAAAAAAAAGCTACAGTTAACCCAACAGCAATTAATTAACGCCAATATAAAGCTCAATAAATTAGCGAATACCGATGCGCTAACTAATATTGCTAATCGCCGTTTTTTTGATGCTACACTCAAAAGTGAAATTAAACGCTGCGCAAGGCATAACCAACCCGTTAGCTTAATTATATGTGATATCGACTTTTTCAAACGCTATAACGATAATTATGGTCACCAAAAAGGGGATGACGCATTAAAACAAGTAGCAAGCGCATTAAGCAGTTTATGTAAGCGTGAGGGAGATTTAGCAGCTCGATACGGAGGCGAAGAGTTTGCCATAATTTTACCAGCTTCTAATATAGAGCAATGCCATAATTTTGCTTTATTAATTCAACAAAAAATCAAAGCGTTAAACATTACTCATGAGTTTTCTTGTGTTGCACCTCATATCACACTGAGCTTTGG
Organism: Pseudoalteromonas sp. S1608; assembly: GCF_005887265.1. Classification (GTDB taxonomy): domain Bacteria; phylum Pseudomonadota; class Gammaproteobacteria; order Enterobacterales; family Alteromonadaceae; genus Pseudoalteromonas; species Pseudoalteromonas undina. Next base: position 31,586 of record NZ_PNDK01000014.1, on the reverse strand, counting down.
ATACTTTACCAGTTATCCAAAAGGTAACACCAACATGCAAACTATAATAAAAAATGCCGACATCGCTTTATACAAAGCCAAAAAAGCAGGCAGAAATCAAATATGTTCTTTTGAATAACGAATATGTTTATTATTAATTTTTAAGAGCAAGTTATCGCTTCTATACCCAGCAACCTTTTATATGTTCTTATTCTAACTAATGATAAAAAAGTCCCATATCAAAGTAAAAAGTTGCTCGCACAGTTTAAGCACACTTGGTAGCATAAGTGCATTGTCAAAGGATGGAAGTTAATATGAACAATACCCAGCACGCATTAGTGGTTGAGGGCGGTGCCATGCGCGGTATTTTTGCCGCAGGTGTACTTGATGAGTTTTTAGAGCAGGGATATCAACCTTTTACCAGCTATTTTGGTGTATCAGCTGGTGCTACAAATGTTGCTGCGTATTTATGTAAGCAAGCAACCCGAAACTACAAAGTAATCACTGATTATTCCTGTAGGCCTGAATTTATTAACCTGCCACGATTTGTTAAAGGTGGACACTTGTTTGATTTAGACTGGCTTTGGCAAGAAACAGTACGTGAAATTCCTTTAAATACCGACGAATTCTCGCAATCCCCTCACGACTTTTATATTGTTGCAACGGCAATCGAATCTGGACAAGCTCATTACTTACAAGCAACAGGTAGCGAAATGGTAGAGCAATTAAAAGCCTCTTGCGCTATACCAATAGCTTATCGGGATTATCCAACAATAAACGGGATCGCCATGACCGATGGCGGCGTTGCAGATTCTATTCCGGTAAAAAAAGCTTATGAAATGGGGGCATCAGAAATAACAGTTATCCTTTCTCAACCTTTAGGCTATCGTAAAAAAGATAACAAAGTTCCGTGGTTAACCAAACAACTTTATAAAGATACCCCAGCGCTTGCAGAGGCGGCCATACTGCGTTCTAAAAAATATAATGACAGTATTGATTTTTTGCATAATGCTCCACCGGATTGCAAAATAAATATTATTGCTCCACCAGCAGGGTTTAAAGTCGGCCGCACCACTAAAAATCTAGCTATACTCAATTCAGGCTATCAAATGGGCATAAGTGAAGCTAAAACTTACCTAGGTAGCCCTAGGTTGCGTGAGAAATGAACATAAGCTATAAAATCAACCTATAAGAAGTATACAGTGATATAACCTTTGAATTTACAGCTTACTCCAGCTATTAATTTTTAAACCAACGGGGTAATGTAATAAAGAACGATGTGTTCCCCGTCGTATTGCAAAAAACAGATTAAATTTAGGCGTGTTTTTTGCATTAAATTTTGTGTACACACCAAATAAATTAAGGGTTTTTGTGAATTTTCTTCGATGCTTTCATAATATAGTCTCAGATCAGCAGCTAAGCTTTGATCAAAAAATTGCAGACTTACTTGCTTTTGGGCTCGATGTTTTTCAACTCGACTTAGCTATTATCAGCCGCGTAAAAAATGATTCTTATATTGTTTTACATGCCATCACCCCTGACAATTCTCTTGCAATTGGTACAGAGTTTGAATTAAACGGCACCTATTGCACGCATACCTTGTCGGCCAACTCTGCACTCGCATTTCATAATGCGTCGCAAAGTAGTATTGCAAATCATCCATGCTATATTAATTTCCAATTAGAAGCGTACATTGGTGCGCCTATACGAATAGGCAAAGACGTATTTGGAACTGTTAACTTTTCATCTGCTCAAGAATGCGCTCCTTTTAGCGATGAAGCCTATGATTATATTGAATTATTAGCGCAGTGGTTAGGCTCGGAATTGGCGCGCAATCAGGATAAAGCCAATCTCACTAAAAATAGTGACACTTTATTAAAGCTTGAAAACGTAGCAAATATAGGTACATGGGAAGTCGACCTAATAGAAAATACTATTTTTTGGAGCCAACAAACTCGACGTATTCATCAAGCCGAAGAACACTATACTCCAGATATAGAAAAAGCCATTGAATTTTATAAAGCAGGTAAAAGCCGAGACAGTATTAATAAAGCGGTAGAAAAGGCAATATCTACGGGTGATAAATGGCATTTAGAGCTGGAAATAGTTACCGCTAAGCAACAGAACATTTGGGTTTCAACCTTTGGTGAGGCCGAGTTTAACAACGGCCAATGTGTGCGGTTATTTGGTACTTTTCAAGATATAACTGAAGCCGTAAAGTTACGCGAAGAGTTAAAACAAAAAAAAGCGCTTGCTGAACAGCTATTAAAAGATAGAAGTATGCTGTTTGCAAAAATTAGTCATGAGCTACGCACTCCGTTAAATGGCATTACGGGTATGTTAGCAACACTCATTGATGAACACGATTATGACAAGCGGGCGGAAAAAATTAAAGTCGCCCTGCGAAGTGCTGATATTTTATTAAATATTATCAATGAAGTGCTCGACTTTTCAAAAATAAATCATGGTGAATTAAAACTGGAACCTCACCACTCCCTACTTAAAACGGTATTTACCGATTTGGTTTCTTTATATTCGGTATTGTTTAGCAATAAAAACATTGAACTACGAGCCACTAACCTCATTCCTAATGATGTTTGGGTATACTGCGACACCTCTCGATTAAGCCAAATTGTCTCTAATTTACTGAGTAACGCATTAAAATTTACAGAGCGTGGTTCTGTTTCGCTCGATTCACAGTTAGCATTAGATACAAAGCGCCCTTTACTTACAATTAAAATAACCGATACGGGTCGCGGCATGAGTAAAACGTATTTAAACTCATTATTTAAGCCTTTTACCCAAGAGGTTGATGCTAACAACAATAAAGGTGGCACCGGGTTAGGCTTAGCCATAGTTAAAGAGCTCGTTGGTTTTATGAATGGCAAAATTGAGGTAACCAGTGAGGTTAACGTGGGCACATGTTTTACCTTAACTATCCCAATTGAGCGTGGTAAACAACAAACACAAAAACCTAGCCTTAAATTTATTAATAACCATAGCAATAAGCTCTCGGTTTTGGTGGTTGATGATAACGAAATAAATCGCCTGGTATTAGAATCAGCACTGGATAAATTTAATATAAAATCAGACTTTGCTATTGACGGCCAAGATGCCCTGTTAAAATGCAAACAAAAGCATTTTGACCTTATTTTTATGGATTGCATTATGCCTATCATGGATGGTTTTGAAGCCACCAAGCAACTAAAGGCACAAGGTATCTGTGACTCGCAAGAAACTTATATTGTGGCGTTAACTGCTAATGCATCCTCACAAGATAAACTAAACTGTAAGCAAGCAGGCATGGATATGTTTATAGCCAAACCGTTTAAACTGCCAGCGATAGAAGAAGCAATTACAAATACACTAAAAAGACTGGGCGTAGCCACATTATAACAACGAGTGTCGCCCAGATTAATTTGCACTAAAAACACAAAGGATCATTATGACAAATAAAATCATTGGTATTGTACTTATTGTTATTGGCGTAGCACTTGGTATGTGGGGTTATGATGTTTACGATTCTGCAGCTTCACAAGTTACTCGTGCATTCAATGGCGAAACCCCAGTAGAAGCATGGCTTGGCTTTATTGGTGGCGCAGTTTGTATTTTAGTAGGCCTTACCCGACTTAAATAACACACAAAAAAGCCGCCTTTGGAGAGGGCGGCTTGGGTGAACAAACAGCTATGGGTGAGAGCTGTTTTATCAAGAGGCTTACGCTAAAACACTATTAAGCAGCATTTTGCTCTGCATCGGGTGTTTGGCGAATTAAGTAGTCAAAAGCTCCTAAGCTAGCAGTTGCTCCGGCGCCCATAGCAATAATAATTTGCTTAAATGGCGTATTGGTCGCATCGCCCGCCCCGTATATACCTGGTAACGACGTTGCACCTTTAGCATCAATGAGTATTTCACCAAATTGACTAAGCTCAAGGTCACTGTCTTTTAGCCATTCGGTGTTTGGTATCAAACCAATTTGTACAAATATACCGGCTAAAGTTAGTTCCTTACTTTCCCCAGAAACACGATCGGTATAATTAAGGCCTATTACTTTATTACCATCACCGAGTACTTCAGTAGTTTGTGCATTTTTAATAATAGTAATATTTTTTAAGCTATTTGCTTTACGAATAAGTACTTCGTCAGCACGTAACGTATCGGCAAATTCAAGCACCGTTACATGCTCAACAATGTTGGCTAAATCAATAGCCGCTTCAATACCTGAGTTACCGCCACCTATTACAGCAACAGGTTTGCCTTTAAACAATGGGCCATCACAATGCGGGCAGTATGCAACGCCATGGCCTTTATATTGTTGCTCGCCAGGTACATTCATTTCACGCCAGCGTGCACCGGTTGCTAGCACAAGTGATTTTGCTTGTAATACTGCGCCATTTTCTAAAGTAATGTCATATCCATTACTGCCTTTTTGGAGATTTGCAGCGCGTTGGTTGTGCATTACATCAACATCATATTCTTTAACATGCTCTTCAAGCTGAGCCACCATTTTTGGCCCTTCGGTTGCTTTTACCGAAATAAAGTTTTCAATGGCCAATGTGTCAGCTACTTGGCCACCAAATCGATCGGCAACCACCCCCGTATTTAGCCCTTTACGTGCAGAATAAATAGCTGCCGAAGCACCTGCTGGCCCACCACCGACGACAAGAACATCAAACACTGATTTTTCATTCAATGCTTTGGCTTGGCGCTGTGCACCTTTGCTATCAACTTTATTTAAAATATCGGTTAGGCTCATTGCCCCTTGGCTAAAAGGCTCTCCGTTTAAGTAAACAGCGGGTACAGCCAATATATTTCGTTGTTCTACTTCATCTTGAAACAGAGCACCATCAATCATGGTGGCTTTGATATTGCTATTTGTAGCAGCCATTGTATTTAGCGCTTGAACCACTTGCGGGCAGGTTTGGCAGCTCAAACTAATATACACTTCAAAATTGAGTGTTTGCTCAAGTGTTTGTATTTGTTCAATATCTTCTTGGCTGGCTTTACTAGGGTGACCACCCGTATGTAATAGCGCTAACACTAAACTAGTAAATTCATGACCCATAGGTACCCCTGCAAAGGTAATATGGGTGTTTTTTTGTGGCGAATGCACCACCATTGAAGGTCTGCGTGCCGAAGTATCTGGATTGTTACTTACACTAAACTTATCGCTTAGTGATGCTAAATCATTCGCTAAACTTTCTACTTCTGTTGATTTTTTGCTGTCATCCAAGGCGATAAGCAGCTCAACAGGCTGAGTCAGCGATTCAAAATGGCTTTTTAATTGGTTCTTTATGTTGTTGTCTAACATGGCTTAGCCCCTTACGGAAAAATAAAACAGCAGAACCCCCATGCCATCAGTGCATGTGCGAATTTTAGAAAAGAGTGATGGCGTGGAAGAGTGCCCAGTGAGCCAAGTAGGCTCACTGGTATTAGAGTTATCTACTACTCTAAATTTAGTGAAGGTAAGGTTTAAATCTTACCAACTAGGTCTAGTGAAGGTGCTAATGTGTCTTCACCTGGCTGCCAAGATGCAGGACATACTTCACCGTCATGCGTGGCAATGTATTGTGCGGCTTGTACTTTACGAACAAGTTCTTTAGCACTACGACCAATACCTAAATCATGCGTTTCAACAACTTTGATTTCACCCTCTGGGTTCATTACAAATGTACCGCGAAGTGCTAAACCATCATCTTCAATCATTACACCAAAGTTACGTGTAATGCGTCCTGTTGGGTCGCCAATCATTGGGTAAGTAATTTTACCGATAGTGTCTGACGTGTCATGCCAAGCTTTGTGCGTAAAGTGTGTATCAGTTGATACTGAATAAACTTCAACGCCCATTTCTTGTAACTGTGCATAATGATCTGCAAGGTCACCTAGCTCTGTAGGGCATACAAATGTGAAATCTGCTGGGTAAAAGAAAAAGATAGACCACTTACCTAATACGTCTTTTTCAGTGAGTTCTACAAAGTCACCATTATGGTAAGCTGTTGCATTGAAAGGTTGTAATTTTGTGTTAATCAATGAAGTGCTCATAGTATTCCTCATTTATGTTTAGTGTATTTAAAAAAGTTAACGCCCTGTGCGTTGGCTTGATCAATACAATAAGGCTATTGAGAAATTAAATAAAATTGATTGTTTAGATTAAAACAATCGCTTTTTAAGATTAAAAATCCAGAAGTGATCTGCTGCTCTCTTTTAAGCGTTAAAGCAGTTACAACTTAACAGCTACTCGTGATTAACCATCCGATATTGATTTTATAAGATTACACTGCGCATCCTTGCTACAATAAAGTGGTTTACATCACCTAACCTTCAAAGGCACTTCGTTTATGGAAAAATTTGTTAATCACATTCAACTAGGCTATTTAGGCTTACTGCCGTTTTTAGGCTGTGTGGGTTGGCCATTGATGTTTGGCAGTAACAGTGTCAATTTAGAGTTTTTTAGTTTTTACAGCATCGCTATTTTAGCGTTTATGGCAGGTAATTTATGGCATGCAGGGCAACAAAGCTTTGCCGATGCCATTAAAGCAGTGCTGCCGGTCATTCCTATACCGTTTTTATCATTTTTGCCGATTGAGTGGATGCTTGCTTGGTTAGGCGTGAGTTTTTGGTTGGTACTGATTTTCGAAAAAGCGTCGATTCATTGGCAGGGTTACCACAAAGATTACCAAAAAATGCGCTTTGTGCTCACATCTGTGGTGTTTGTGTGTCATATCTTAATTATTGGTATGAGTATTTACCCTAAATAACACGCCATTACTTAACCATTGGTCTGTAATAGGGTAACATCCGCGCACTGTATTGAGAGGACACCCCATGATAGACCAATTGCGCCAACAGCTTACTGACCTTGGTGAGAATTTTGTAGAAAAAAACGCCGCTTTTAAAATAAAAGTGATCCCTTTTTTTTGTGCCATTAGCATAAAAAAAGATCATAAAAGCGAAGGTCGTCTTTCTTTTTATTCAAATCAACTCATTGAAATACTAATGGTTGTGTTGTTTGTATTGTTTGGCTTATCTATATTTGATCCTGATGCAGGATTTACCCATGGTCCTATCCACATTGTTTTTGCTATTTTGATTACCTTTAACCTAATTTTAAAACAGGTTGCTATTGAGGGTTTAAAAACACGTTTAGCTATGTACAGGTTGCATCAAGCACCTCAGCAAAATGATGAGCCCGAAAAACCAAACACACCTTCACGCTGATATGTATTTAAATCCAGACTGGAACATACTTACGGTAGGTGATGGCGATTTATCGTTTTCAAATGCGCTTTATCGTCATATTAAGCCAAAAAAGTTAGTGGCATCCACTTACGACGACCAATCAACTATTGAGCAAAAATACCCAGATAATGCGCTCAATGCTTTAAAGTCGCAAAAGGTAGAAGTACTTAATAGCTTTGATGTAACCAACCCACAATGTTGGCAAACGCTCGGCCAGCATTTACATAGTTTTGATGTGGTTATTTTTCAATTTCCGCTTATTCCTGCGTTTGTTGGTCGCGATGCATTTGAACACAATACACGCCATACCAGCATGAACGTACTTAACCGCGCATTACTGCATCAATTTATAAAATACGCCAATAAGTTTGCTTTAAATACACAAGGTGCAGGGCTATGTTTCATCACTTCAAAAGATGTTAAACCTTATCGAGAATGGAATATTGAAGGCAGTTTAAATACCCATTTAAACGCACAATATCAGGGGCAAATGCCATTTGATATTAGTCACTTTAGTGGCTATAAAATTCGTAATGTTGACCGTGATAAACACGTTAAAGACACCAGCGGCATTACCTATGTCTTTAGTGAAAAACCCTTACCTGAACTGGCTAGCTTGTTAACTTTGCCTGCTTACTTAACCGATAATTATTGCTCGCTATGTCGTGTAGGGCCGTTTTTAGCTGACGAGGATAAAAGCAAGCATTTTGCTGCTAAAAAACACCTGCAAATGATCAAACTAGAGCAAGACTGGCAGCAATGGTTAACAGCGTTTTATAAGTCAAGCTAGCTTAATTAAGTCAGCTGCTTTTTCGGCAATGGCTATCACACAGGCATTGGTGTTGCCGGTAATTATATGCGGCATAATTGAGGCATCAACCACACGCAAATTTTTCACGCCATGTACTTGTAGTTGGCTATTCACTACCGCCATGGGATCTTGCCCCATTTTACAAGTGCCTACAGGGTGATATTCAGTCTCGGCCGTTTGCCTAATATACTCAATAAGCTGCTCATTATTGTTAACATCTAGCGGGTAAACCATATTACCTCTAATTACATCAAATGCTTCACTTTGCATAATCTGCAGAGTTTTTTTAAGCCCTGCTAACATCACGTTTAAATCATCGGGGTGGCTTAAATAATTAGGAGCAATAAGTGGAGCACTCAAGGGGTTGGCATCGGCTAATCGAATCGTGCCACGGCTTTTAGGTTGCATAATACTACAGTGAATACTATAACCATGGCCTAGGTGCAGTTTACGGCTATGGTCATCCACCAGCCCAATTACAAATTCAAGCTGTACGTCAGGTACTTTTGAATCGGAAAATAGCTTTATAAAGGCATGTGATTCTGCAAAATTACTAGTAAGCTGCCCTTCACGTTTGGCAAACCAATCAACGCATCCTTTTGCAATATTAAACGCCCCACCCGCACTTATACCAAATGTGCCTTTACTGTATTTAGCTTTATACAATGGCACAACGGTTAAGTGGTCATGAAGGTTCTCTCCAACACCAGAAAGCTCGTTTACTATTTCAATATTATGCTGCTTTAGTTGCTCTTTAGGGCCAACTCCCGATAGCATTAAAATTTGCGGTGAGTTAATTGCGCCAGCGCTTAAAACCACCTCTTTTTTTGCATGCAATACAACGGCCTTATTGTTTATAGAAACAGAGACTCCGGTTGCGGTTTTATCGCAAAAAAGCACTTTATTAACGTGTACTTTGCTAAGCACAGTTAGGTTTTTTCGATTTAAATGGGGGGTTATATACGCTTTTGCCGCGCTACAACGCTCACCTTGATATTGAGTCACTTGCGATAACCCTGCTCCCACTTGCTGCCCTGCGTTTATATCGCCATTGTGCGGTACACCTTGTTGTTCGCAGGCGTTTAAAAACAGCTGATTTACTGGGCTTGGCAGGCTTAAATCCTGCACATGCAAAGGACCATAAACCCCGTGTACATCACTTTCAGTAAAGGTTTTATTATTTTCAGCTTTAATAAAATAAGGCAATAAACTCTCATAGTCCCAGCCCTCATTGCCCAGTGCAGCCCAACTATTATAATCTTGCTTATTACCTCGAATATAAACCATGGCATTAATGGAACTTGAACCGCCAAGCACTTTGCCACGAGGCATAAATCCGCAGCGGTTATTAAGTTCTTTTTGAGGTACCGTATTGTAATGCCAGCTATTAATGCCATAAGGCACGCTTGCAGCGACCCCTGCAGGCATTTGAACCATTGCACCTTTATCACTGCCGCCCGCTTCAATTAAGCACACACTCACATTTTTATTTTCAGATAATCGCGATGCGATAACGCAGCCTGCACTGCCTGCGCCAACAACAATGTAATCAAATGTAGTGATATGCATACTTATTCTCCAATTAAAAAACCAGTTTGCATGGAACATCGAATAAAAACTTGTTATTTTTAGACATCCTCACGCAAAAGTATATTTTATGAGCCGCTTAATTAGAGCCACCTCTTTACAAGGAATAGACCATTTAATTGCAGAACTTGGGGGGGATTTCTCAGCCATAATGCAGCAGTGCGCCATTAATGTGGACTTTAATAAACTAGAGCAAGAGACCCTTACTTACCGCGCGTATGCACAGCTATTAGAGCATTGCGCGAATACACTAAATTGTCCAAATTTTGGGTTAAAACTAGCAAGTCTGCAAAGCTTTGATATTTTAGGCCATATTGCAATAGCCGCTCAAACAGGCACTAACTTAGCTGAGGGGTTAGATTGGGTGATAAAATATTTACACTTGCATACGCCAGCGCTTAATTTAACCACTCTCCCACTTGATGATAATGAGCACGTGTTTTTATCATTCGCTATAAATCTCAGGCCATTACCGGCAATAAACCAGGTAATAGAGCTCACCATTGCATTGGCCATAGCTACCTTAAAAAATATGAGTAATGGTCGCTGTAAGCCACAAAGTGTATTTTTACCTCATACCCTAGGCGCAAATAAGCAGACCTACCACCAGCATTTTGGGTGTAAGGTTATTACTCACAGAAATAGCGCCGGTGTATTAATTGCCAAACAAGACTTAGATTTAACACTTAACATAACTAAGCAACATAAAACCCAAGCAGCACTTAACTTTTTAGCTGAAAATAATGCTTATGGCCAATCTTTACCCGATCAGGTAAGCGCGCTTATTCGCATTATGCTGCCGATATTTCAAAGCGCTAATAATACTATTGCCGCTGCGCTTAATATTCACCCTCGCACCTTGCACCGAGAACTTAAAAAGCACGATACCAGTTTTGTAAAGCTCAAAGACGCTACTCGCCGCGCCTTATGTGAGCACTATTTATTACAAAACCAATTGTCGGTGACTCAAATTTCAGAGCTTTTAGGTTATCAGGAGCAAGCTACGTTATGTACTAGCATTAAACGTTGGTTTAATTGCTCTGCCCGCGCATTTAGAGCCAAACATTGTTAAACTGCGCCCTTGTTTAAAAACAGCAAAGGCTATTCATGAATTTTGTAATTGTAGGTACTAATTTTATTAGCGACACGTTTTTGGCAGCGGCTAATACACTCAGCAATTTTAATTTATACGGTATTTGCTCTCGCCAAATAAGCAGCGGCGAGCGCTTTTTAGCTAATCATCCAACAAATACCGATGCTAAAATTTTTACCTCTATTGATGCTGTGTGCCAAGATGAACAAGTAGACGCAGTTTATATAGCGGCGCCAAATAGCCTGCACAGTGCATATGCAATACAGTGTTTAAAAGCGGGCAAGCACGTATTAGGCGAAAAGCCCTCAGCGGCTAATAGCAAGCAACTTGCGGCTATTTTAACTGCGGCAAAGCAGCATCAGCGCCTTTACATGGAAGCGATGATGACAACGCACTTACCTAATTTTTCGCACTTACAAGCTGCCCTAAAAAAAATAGGCACACCACGTAAGTTTATTGGTCAATTTAGTCAGTATTCATCACGTTACGACAAGTATAAAAATGGTGAGCGCCCTAATACCTTTTTACCTGAATTTGCTAATGGTGCCTTACTAGATTTGGGTATTTACCCACTTTATCTCGTTATTGCATTATGGGGAGCACCACGCTCTGTTCACGCCAGCGGCGTATTACTTGAAAGTGGTGTGGATGGTGCAGGCGATGTGCTTTTAAATTATCCCGACAGACAAGCGGTGATCAGCTATTCGAAAATTTCACAAGGCGAAAATATCACTGAAATTCAGGGGGAATTAGGTCGAATTAGAATTGAAGCCGTGTCGCAGCTTAAAAAAGTAGAGTTTATTGCTAACAATGGTCATAAAGAGCTTATTTGCACGGAATTTGACGAGCACTTTATGAAGTACGAACTCGAGAACTTTATCAATACCATTGAGCAAAATCAGGGGGAGTCTAGCGTTAATACTCATCAGCTTTCTGTCGATGTAATGCAAGTACTTGACACCGCACGCGCACAACTTGGTGTTGTTTACCCAGCAGATTTATCCTCTTAATAAAACAAAAACTATCGGCTAAGCGATAAGCGTATTTTATCGCTTAGCCTTTGAGCACACTTTACTAAACACTGCTATTTTGAATTAAGCTTAAAAAGATCACAAAATTTGACTTACCTCTGAGATCAAAAGCAGGTAACATGCCGCCAAAATTCATCGCAATCTTTAAGGACATCCATGCAAAAATCAACCAAAGATCTATTACTGGCTATTTTATGCATATTGCTAGCAATGATGACGATTCAGTCAGGCGCGTCACTGGCTAAACAGCTTTTTCCTATTGTTGGACCTGAGGGCACAACAGCCTTACGTTTAGGGTTTTCGGCCGCTATTTTGTGTTTGATTTTTAAACCATGGAAACACTTCCCTGTTGCAAGCCAACGCTTACCCATATTAATTTATGGATTAAGTTTAGGCGGCATGAATATTCTATTTTATTACGCGATAGAACGTATCCCATTAGGTATTGGGGTTGCGCTTGAATTTACAGGCCCATTAGCTGTCGCGTTATTTTCTTCTCGCAGAAAACGTGACTTATTTTGGGTTGCCTGTGCAGTGGCCGGTATTTTATTACTTTTACCTGATATGAAAGGTCAAGACAGCCTTGATCCAGTCGGTGTAGTACTCGCACTTGCGGCGGGTGCCTGTTGGGCTGGCTATATTTTATTTGGTAAGAAAACAGGCAGTCAAAGCTCTGGTGGCGCAACGGTTGCGATGGGCATGACAATATCAGCCATTGTGCTGGTGCCTTATGGCGGCATTTCACAAAGTGCTGCATTTACTTGGGATATTATTCCATTAGGCATTGCTATTGCCGTGCTTTCAAGCGCCCTGCCTTATACTCTTGAAATGATTACTTTACGTAATATGTCGCCACAAGGTTTTAGTATTGTAATGAGCCTAGAACCTGCAATTGCAGCACTCGCTGGCTTAGTTATTTTAGGTGAACTGCTAAGCATTTGGCAGTGGCTGGCTATTTTACTGGTGATTATTGCCTCGGTAGGTAGTTCAATGTCTAATGGTAAAAAGCAGCCTGCTGCTTAGAGTTTAATAATTTAATTGCGTCATGAACTATCATGGCGCAACTTCTCATCTCCTATTTTACAACTCCCGCTTAGTATAATTAAGCCTACGTTTTATCTCTCATTTCACACCATTCATTGTTGCACTTAAAACAATATATACCATCCCCTGTGTGTGCATTATTTATACAAACACCTTGTTATATTTAAACTTTAAATTTAAGCAAAAAACCACAACTTAATTTTTATTCTAAAAAAGTGAATTAAAATTCATATTTTTATTTCCATCAACAAAACTCCCTGATATTATTAGCGCTCATTTATTAACGTACTAAATCTAACTGGGATCAATTTTTATGTTTAAACCAAGCCTGTTAACCTTGGCTGTATCAAGCGCACTGAGCGGTGTATTATTTAGCGGTAATGCAACAGCACAAGAGCAAATTATTGAAAAAAATAAATCGCTTGAAGTTATTGAGGTTACAGCAACACGCCGAAGTGGTTCTATTCAGGCTGCGCCTCTTAACATTACTGCGCTTGATGCCGATGTAATGAAAGACCAAAATATCAGCGAATTAGCCGATGTAGCGCGTTGGGTGCCAGGTTTAACAATTACTGATCAAGGTGGTCGCTCTGGCTCACCTATTATAGTTCGTGGATTAAATACAAATTCATCAGGCCCTTCATCAGATGGCGGCACGGTAGCCACTTACATTAACGAAATTCCAGTATCGGTAGATATGCGCCTTGTTGATGTAGAACGAGTAGAAGTACTTATTGGGCCACAAGGCACACTATACGGGGCTGGTACATTAGGTGGCGCTATTCGCTACATGCTTAAAGAGCCAGAGCTTGATTTTATATCAGGTGAAGTATTTGGTGATGTTTTTCAAACTCAAGAAAGTGATTCAATCGGTGGCGAAGCCGGTTTTATCTTCAATTTACCATTAATTGAGGACAAACTTGCTGTTCGCACCAGTTTAAATATTTATGAAGACCCAGGGTTTATAGACTACGCCTACACCGTTCGTGAACCAGGTGTGTCGATTACCGACCCTGATTGGACAAACCTTGATGCGGTTAATAGCAATCTTAAAAATGTAAAAGACGCCAACGGTGAAACCACCACAACTGGGCGTATTTCATTACGTTACAAGGCAAACGAGTCATTCGAAGGCACATTAAACTACTTCTATCAAAAGCAAGACACCGAAGGCCGCTCAATTGTTCATCACAATAGCCTTAACGAAAATAATGGTTTAAATGATCGCATCGGCAAATACGAGTCAGCGTACCGTTTTGAAGAGCCAAGGGAAAAAGAAGATCAATTACTGAGCCTTGAACTTAAAGCCGACTTAGGTTTTGCTGAGCTGGTATCAGCTACCGGTATTTCACAATTTGAAGCTGATGGTCAACGCGACCAAACTGATCTTTTAATTCGTTTAGACTATGGCTACGAAGAGTTTCCTTCGTTTTCAGCGTTTACTCGTGAAATTGACGAAGTCGATACCTTCACTCAAGAGCTACGTTTGGTCTCACAAAGCGATAGCGACCTAAGCTGGATTGTTGGTGGTTTTTACAACAAAACCGATACCGACGCATCAAGCAGAGAGTTTACGCCAGGCTTTGATCAGTTCGCGGTTGACAACTTTGGTGGCGCACAACTTAGACCTGACTCTTTAGAGTATTTAGAAATTACTGGCAGCAAAGTCACTGAGTCTGCACTTTTTGGTGAAGTGGGTTACCAAGTAACCGATAAACTCGATATTACTATTGGCGCGCGTTTTTACGAATACGACGTAGAATCAAAAGCGGCTTTTGACTTCCCATTAGCAAATACCTTGTATGAAGGTGCTGCACCTGATGCAATCTCAATTAATTTTGAAGAAAACAAAGCGGGTGACAACGGTAATCTGTTCAAATTTAATGCTAAGTACCAATTTACAGATTCAGTAATGGCGTATGCAACTATAAGTGAAGGATTTAGAATTGGTGGCTCAAATGGCTTAGTGCCTTGCCCAACACCTCTACCTGAGGACCAACAAACAGGCTGTGGTACACCAGATGAAATGCTATACGATGCAGATACAACCACCAACTATGAGCTAGGCTTTAAAAGTACCTGGATGAGAAGCCAGCTACACTTTAATGCCGCACTATTCAATGTAGATTGGGATAACGCACAAATTGCCGGTGCAACAACAGTAGGCCAATTACCTTACTTATCAAATGCTGGTAGCGCAAATGCGAAAGGGATTGAAATTGCCACGCGTGCAATTTTATCAGACTCGTTTACTGCCTATGCAACTTATGCCTATACAAAAGCAGAGCTAACCTCAGACGCTCCGTATTTATTTAATGCCGATGGCACTGATGGCGCAAAAGATGGCGACCGTTTACCGGGCTCACCTGAGCACCAGTTCTCTATGGGGATTAACTACCAAACAGAAGTGTTTAACGACAAAACCCTTGATATTAACTATGGTTTAACCGCACAAAGTGATGTAATTTCAAAAGTAGGCCTACGTGACAACGGTGAAGCACTCCCAGGTTATAGCTTAAGTAATATTTCAGCTAAATTAACCGCCGATGCGTGGTCGACTACTTTATATGTAGATAACCTATTTAATAAATATGCGGTTACTTCTGTTCGTCGTTCAGATGCGGATATTACAACAGCCAATGGCGCAGACATACAACGTAACTATGGTTACTTTATTAATCGCCCGCTTACTGTTGGCATTAAATTTAACTATAAGTTTGAAATGTAATTAAACGGTAAGTTTAAGTACAATCAAGAGGCTCAAATTAATTTTGAGCCTTTTTATTTGTAAGCACATTATTTATAAGAGTATTCATGCAGCCAAACTTAAAGCAATTACACCAAAGTGCTATAAACAACTTAAACCAAGGCAATATTCAGCCAGCGCATAAAGCACTGGTTGAGCTGGTAACACAAAAACCAGACTTTGCTGATGGCTACTTTTTGCTAGCTATGGTTAATTTACAGGTTGGCCAAATTTACAAAGCGATAAAGCTAATTGAAAAAGCATTAAGCTTTACCCAGTCTATTGAATATACAGCGCAACTTGCCAAGTGTTACGCCCTTACTGGCGACTTACAAAAAGCAAAAAACACTGCCCTTAGCGTTAAGCTGAAACATATTAGTAAAGCACTGGATGCCGATACATTAGGCGTGGCGCTCACCCAAGCAGGTTTACATCAGCAAGCGGCTGACTACTTTACATGCGCGTTAAATTTAGCTGAGGCGAGTAACAGCAGCCAACCGCAGTTTTATTATAACTATGGAGTATGCGCTAAGTTTTTAGGCCAGTTTGATAAAGCACAGCAAGCGTTTGAAAATGCCATTGCACTGAACCCGCTTCATCATCAAAGTCATTTTGCCTTAGCCGATTTAACTAAAGTCACCGAACATAATAATCACATCACTCGATTAAAAAACGTATTTGAACAGGTCAATCATCCCGACGCTAAACTGCATATAGGTCATGCGCTCGCTAAAGAATATCAAGACTTAGGAGAGTTTTCAGCAGCCTTTGCCGCGTTACAACAAGGTAAAGCAGCAAAACTCGCTAATAAGGCGTTTGATAACCAAGCGTCTGAGGCTTTATTTGCACATATAAAACAGCTCAGTGATAAGTACAAAAACCAACAAACAGCTGGCAACCAAAGCAGTGAGCCAATTTTTGTATTAGGCATGCCGCGCTCTGGCACCACATTAGTTGAACGCATTTTATCAAGCCACAGCGACGTACAATCGGCGGGCGAACTGCAAGACTTTGGCCTAAGTGTAAAAAAACTTAGCCAAACGCACACGCCTCAAGTACTTGATACAGACACCTTAAGCCAAGCTTACCAGCTTGATTTTGCAAAACTTGGCAGCACTTACCTGGAAGCAACCCGTGTTGTAACCGGCAGCCATAAACACTTTATTGATAAACTACCGTTTAACTTTTTTTATATTGATTTAATTACCAAAGCCCTGCCAAACGCGAAAATAATTTGCCTACTTCGCGACCCCATGGACACCTGTATTGGTAACTATCGCCAGCTATTTACTATTAATAACCCCTACTACGCGTACTCGTTAGACTTACTCGACACCGCTAAATTTTACAGCCGTTTTTATAAACTGATGCAGCACTTTAGCGCCCTGCACAGCAATATTAAACTAGTAAAATACGAAGAACTCATCGCCGCACCAGAGCAAAAAATAAAAGAGTTAGTGAGCTATTGCGATTTAGACTGGCAACCACAGTGCCTTGATTTTCATTTAAACACCGCACCGGTATCAACCGCTAGCAAAATGCAAGTGCGCCAACCGCTTAACAACAAGGCCATAGGCCGCTGGAAAAAGTTTAAACCCTATACCGACGCAGCGCAGACTCATTTAGTTAATGAAGGAGTTATTGGTTTAATTAAATAACAACAACTGTTATGTGGTCGGATAGTTCAGTTTGATAAACTTTAAAGTTACCGGATGGATTCACGAACTCTGATCAAGCGGGTTGATATAATAATTAACACACCACAAACTATACCCAAACCAATGGACTTACTTAATCCCAGTGATCCTAAAACAGGTTTTATCATAAAATAATTAAAAATAACCATAGGTAAAAGCGCAACGAAAAACACTTTTACATTAAAGGTTACTGCAAATGGTTTTTTGCATTGTGGGCACTCTCTTATCTTGCTCCAACTTTGTAGCGCTTTAGAAAAAAATCCAATTTTTTCTTCACAATGAGGACATTTATAAAATTGTTCATTCGCCTCAAAACCATCCTCTACTTCATGACTCGTTGTTGGATTTTCAAGGCGATTATTTAACTCTTTCTTTAGTTCATTTGTTCTTTCAGGATACGCTTCTTGATCGATAGCACGTAATGACTCTTCTAGCTCTGAAATTGAATATTCTGAGTAATTTGGTTCCATACCTGTGTTCTCCTTGTTTAATAAAGCCCACTGAGAAATAGTTTCGTTAAAGTATCCTCAAGAGGCGCTAGTCGACTGTTTTTTATATAAATAAAATAAATGAAAGGTCGCTATAAAGGGTGCAATAATAATATATATAAAAATAAATTCTTGCGGTTTCATCGTACTAAATTCAGTCGTAGTTAAAACGACAGGACAAAAACTACAACCTAATAACAATCCAACTATCACAATAATAGGATGCTTTAATACCGTTAATTTTTTCATCGTTTTTATTAATGAATGTAGTGACCATAAACCATATGCACCACCCAGCAAAAAATAGCCCAATAAAGGATTTAATGTAACTGAAAATACAACCCAACCAAATATACTATAAATCAAATAAAGCAATAACGTAGGTATAAAAACAAAAGCAGTATAAAGAGATATTATTTTTTGTAATTGAGAATTACTCATACGTTTTATAAACATCCAAAACTATGTTTAATTGCTGGCTAAAGCATCGTACGATTGCAATATGTCGCTTTTTCAAAATCACTAATATTCATTGCAATGTTAGGAATTTCAGGAAATAAAGTAACAAGCTTACTAACAATTACTCGTGAGAGGTTCGCTTTTTGCTCTGTTGTTCTTCCTTGCATTATATGGGCAAACACATGGATAAAGTCTTCACGCTTATTCCCCACAGAGAAAGTATTAAATGGATTTACTCTAACTTTTATATCACCTTCATCGAATAAACCTGTAGCGTGAGCTACAAAATGAATTTGTTCAATAATGTATTCCTCGCTATGTGACCCAAAGACACTTTCAGAACAGTCCATTATAAAATGAGGCATATACTCTCCTTGATATTAATCGCTAATATGAATAGTTTGACCGCATCTTACTTGTAAATAAGGTTCATATTGGTATTTATCTTAAATACATTTTTTCAATACAGCTTATATAAACATTTCGTGAGGATTTAAAAAAAACATTCTTTTCCAACCCTGAGTCTGTGTTGTAGCTAACCAAGGAATTGGAATTATTGATAAGATTGAATAATGAATATGCGGTTGTTTTCCCTGGGCATTACCTGAATCTCCCAAAACACCAATAACTGAGCCAGCCTTAACAACAGTACCCGTTGTAACAGAGTAACTGTCCATATGCGCGTAATAGTGAATACGCCATTTAGGCCCTAATACTGCCACTACATTCCCGCCTTTACGTACTGTGCCCGTATAAATGACTAAGCCTTTGCTAGAAGAAAGTGTGGTAGTCCCTTTTTTACCAAATATATCAATCCCTTTATGGACCACAGAGCTTCCCCATGGCTCATACCAAAAAGTATTATGGTTCCAATCATTGGGTGTTGCACCCTCAACAGGAATAACAATGTCATCTGGTATGATCATACCTATAAGGAAAACTGCGGTAAGTAGAACGAGTATAAATCTTAATTTTTTCAATGAGCTATCCTTGGCACATATTAACTGAAACACTCCCTGTTAGTGTGTCTGCGTGGGAACTATTCATACAATGGGCTTTAGTTTATGAAGGGAAGATTTTGATGCCCTAATCAGGCCCAAGTTAATGAAATCCGCTGCCCTAGGCCATCCCTGCATTACTCAGCATATTAATTAAGCTGATATTAAACCGAATTAAGCGCGTTAAATCAACACACTAATTTAGACTATAAGTTAAGTTGAATATGAGCGTCTCAATTAACATAAGCGTTTTGTATTATCGATTGTCTGCAAAGTGCCATGAGCGGACTGTCGTAACCTTAGACTCTTGTTAGGGTTAAATTTCCCGTTTTGGGCAGTTTTGTAGATATTCCGGATCACTAGGATTCCTGCTAGTTGAAAAATCCATACGGATAGAAGTTAAAACAGGCGAATTGTCTATGTTTTTCTCTGTAGCTTGCCACTTCCATTTAACCATAGCCGCTACTGCGTTTTTATCGAATACGCCTTTAGGGTACGATGAACGAACCTTATACTCTTGAGCTTTTCCATTTTGATCAATACCAACTATTAGATCAACGCAACCAGATATATTATTTTTAGCAGCTGAAATTGGATATCTAGGCTCGATTCTTTTTGCAACAGTCCAATACTCATCAACTAATTTAATTTGATTTTTACCTGATATATCGAGGTAATTTATTTTTGGTTCCTCAACTTTAGTTGTTGTAGCACAAGAAACCACAAAAAGTGTAAGTGGTAATAATAGGTATGATTTATTCAAAGCTTTCTCCTTTTAGCTCTAACGCCCAAATAACAGGCAAAAAATAGTTGGTTAAAATAAGTGAGATACGAACAAAAAGTCAACTGTAATTTGTCCGACTTGAAAATCCTTGTTAGCTGCTTTATAACTTGCCTAAAGGTGATTTTTTTCCTTTGTTATCTACCACCCAAAATGAAGAGTTTTCCATTAACAAAGCTTCACTTATACCCTCTGAGTGAGGTACATCAACACGTATAACTTTACCACCATAATCGTGGCCAATATTACGTACTAAAGTATGTCCAATCGCTAATCTATTGACTTTAAATTCTGAAAGTACTTTATTTACATGATCAACACCAACTTTATCGCCGAGTTCATATTTACTCATGTCTTTTGCTAGGTTTCGATAGAACAAAAGGCCATCAGAGCCATGAATAATACTGTTATCAATATTTCGCCTAACTGTATCGCCAATGACAAAGTTACGCTCCGCCTCTGCATCTATATCTTCCAACGACAAGTTGTAGGTCAAAGCTCTTGGCGAAACACCGCCGTGTACAAATAATGTACTACCTACCTTTAACATAACAGGCTTACTCCGCAGCCATTTCCCTAGCTCGGAATCTTCAGACCACAATTCCCGAGGAGACATTCCTGTAGTTCGAAATGTTCCATAATATTTTTTAGCTGCTGATTTAACTCTACCATCTAATACATAACGCTCATGATTCCCCAAAATGTAATGAACATAGCCTCCGGCTGACTTAGCTTCTGCTTCCAGCTTGTAAATTAACCATAATAAAGGAACTACGTTTTTTCCTCGGTCGACCATATCACCAATAAGCACTAAATGGCTAGAACCAAAGCTCCACTCTAACGAATCATCTATAACACCGTTTGATTTTAGAAGGTTTATCATTGCATCAAAATTACCTTCCATATCCGAAATTGCTAGATATCTAGCAGGGCTCGGAATGTCTAATTCTGAGCGAGGATAGCTATTTCTGAGATTAACAGTGAAGTTAGTATTGAACTGATTATCTACAGTCACCGAAACGGTATTTTTAATATCAACACGAGAGAGTTTGGCGGGTGAGTTGTTATCTCCAGTAATGTAGTTGGCAAATCGATTGCCATTATTTCGAAATACGTATGGGCCATCATGCAAAACGGGGATGTTTTGGTATTCAAACATAAGCCATTCATTAGTTTTTGCAGAATAGCCTAAATATCTTCCATCTGAAATTCTAATTCCCGAGCCTGTGTACCAACTCAAAAAGCATAAAGATAATATAGTTAGCAACAATAAGTTAAAGAGGTAAATAGATAATTTTTTCAAGAGAGAAACTTCCTTTTATTATTTTATCACGTAGAAAAAATTAGCATATTCGATGCAGCTAACGCCGCATTAAGGTGTGACGCACGCTTGGCTACACTTGAGCGAAGCGAAACTGCCAAGCGTAAGGAATCACTCTTAAATGCTTTGTTATATTCAACTTTCGAAGAACTCTCGGATCTCTTTAACCAATGCTTCTGGTTTTTCTTCGATAACCAAATGTCCAGATTCAGGCACTGTAACTAACTTAGAGCCTTTAATTTTACTATGAAGTACGTGAGCTTGCTCAACAGGGATCCATTGATCTTCTTCACCCCAAAGAATTAATGTGGGTACATCAAAGCTAGAGAATTTATCTTGAAATTCATCCGTATACTTTGAATCAGCTTGAGCTATTTGCCTATAAAAAGCTTTCTTACCTTCATCTCCAGACCAAGGGCGGAGAATACCGTCAATTGTTTCCTGAGATAATGGCTGATATGACGCTGTTTTTATGTATGCTTCAACGATTGCTGAATGGATGAAATCAGGCACTCCTGCAAAGGCTTCTTCATGCTTTTCAATATGTTTAAAAAATGGTGAGCCCCAAGGAGATAACGCAACTGGATCAATTACAACTATCTTTTTGTACTTTCGTTGATTCAGCAAGTAATTTCTCAGTACTGTCGTACCGCCGAAGTCATGCCCCACAATATAAGGTAACTCAAGCTGCCAATGACCTATTAATGAGTCTAATAGCTGATTTTGTATTTTTAAAGATACATCCGCATCACTTTTATCTGATTCACCATAACCAAGTAAATCAAAGTAGTAGACTGTATAGTGGCTCGAAAGTGCTTGAATCAAGTGCCTAAGGTTGAATGATGACCAAGGCGTACCATGAACTAAAACAAGAGGCTCTCCTTTTCCTTCAATCCCATATTTCACCTTTCGACCCTCATACTCAAAAGTATAAGGTAAACTCCAAATGTCCATTGTATCTCCTTGAATATAACGCTTCAAGCTGCGGCTGCGAAGCAGTCCGGCAGGCTTGACTTGTTATGTGCGATGTAAGTAATTATTAAGCTCCGCGACTAACTCAAGTGCTTCACTTTTTGTCAGATAAGGTACCTTTATAGTTCTAGCCCAAAAGAAACTTTTACCTGTTTTTGAGCTAACTTCTGAAAAAGGCATAGCCAACAGTTTGCTATCTTTCCGGTTCGGGATAGGAGTCAAAAACTCTACATCTCGATACAAAGTTTCACTGTCTGGAGCTTTAACCTCACCTTTTACTTTTGCGGCTGCTATTAAGCCGCACCATTTGTGCGAAAAGAAAACAATATCTCCTACATGAACGTGGCGAACAAACCTCTTAGCGTCACCATATGCCTCAAGACGACTATTATCCATCATCGACCAAATAGAATTCTCATCCCAGCTACGATTTGTGTCAAATAATACACCTTTAACATCACTTGGATTTTTGTGCTTATCATATGGAAGCGCGAAGAATTCAAAGTACTTTTCACCAGCGAGTTCGTAAACTCTATATGGTAGGAAATCAATGGATACACCATTTTTCTTCCAGTAATCGACGGAAGAGATTAATGATTCATCGGCTGCACTACCGATAACTAATAGGTGTTGTTTATTATTTATTTCTTTTGGATCTAATTCATGCTCAAGACTAAAAGCCTCTCTGTGAGCTTCAACTAGCGACATTTCGCCTTTGCTATATGCTTTGAACTTTTTTTCTAATTTCTGATAGCTCCATTGACCAGCATCTTGCGCATATCTTAGTGCTTGATGGACGGCATCTTTCCCAGCTGATGCACGTTTTAATTCAAATATAACTAATTCACCATTTTCATTAAGTGCATATATATCAGCTTCTGCTTGCCATTGTCTTTCCTGAAACACAGGCATTAATCTAGCATCTTCAAACAACACATCTAAAATACTGTCTGCAATTAAGTTTTCTAAATCTTTCTCAAGTTTTCCAAAACTAGAAAAGTCTTTGAACTCTACAGGTTCTAACTTTTCAAAAACTTCGGCTTGTTCTTCTATTTTGTAGAGCATCTCTGCATTCCTTTGAGTACATAACGCCCTAATAATGGGCAAAAAATTGTTGGCTAAAATGTTGAGGAACGAAAACAGCCAACTGTTTTTTGTCCTTATTTATTAGCTTGTTATATGCCCAGTTGCTTCTGTAAGAAATAACTAGTGTGCCCTTTAGGCATATCAGGTAATTCGCCAAAAATTGAATAACCTGCTTTGATATAAAAATCTAGCGCTTGGAATGTAGTCGTTTCCAACCTAATGCTAGGGATATTTTGAGATAAAGCATATTCCTCCATACGAGATAATAATTTTGTTCCCCATCCACCTTCACGAATACTTTCATCAATCCAAAGTCCCTGAATATGCATCCAGTTCCAGTTGATTTCACCTAGAATGCCGCCAAGAATCACACCTGATTCATCTTTTATGAATGAAGATATTTTTTCTCTAAACACAGTACCAGTATGCGATTCGTTAAATTCCGTCAAACCAGTTTTCAGGGCTTCAAATTCATTATCTTGTGGTGGGAGAGGATTAGTTAATTCCATAATTATGCTACGAACTCCGTTTGGGCATATAACGCCACATTAAGCGGCTAAATATAGTTGGTTATAATGTTGAACGGAGTGAAAACAACCAACTGTATTTTGTCCGTTTGAATGCCTTGTTAACAGGCTATTCTCTGTTTTTAATACTTTTGTTCCATGAGTTTATCATCCCACCTACTCTTAGAGTTGACCAATATGGTAGCGCAGCTATGAAATAAAGAGACTTTTGATAATTATTAGTAAACTCGTAAATAGATCCTAAAAGCATTGCACCAATCCCAAGTAATGCGCCTGCTAATAATGATCCAAACCATGGGTTTGTAACAGCGAGACATGGATATTTTGAAGTCGCAATTGCTAGTTCTATATTTTGGATACTATTAAGGTTTTTATAAGCATTATTTATTGCGAACCAAGAAAGAAAACCAGAAGCTAAATAGAGAACAAGTAAAGTAACTTGCAATGAAACTAATGAGGTAAATTCAATTGAAAGAAATGGTACTTTTGGTAATTTATCTCCTTTGCCTATATAAGCTAAAGAATATGAAATTCCGGCTATAAGTAAACCAAAGAATACAGCTCTCTGTGTTAACTTTAACGATTCACGATAATTTTCAATTTGGACATCCAATATTTTATCCAACACCTAACTCCATGAAGCCTGTTAACAATTTAATAGTGCGCTCATCGCGCATATTTCTGCCGATATAACGCTCATTTACCTACTTTATGTAGTTTTAACAAATTCCCTAAGATATTACTATCACATAGTTTTTTATTATCTTAAAGCAAAGTTAAATGAACCAATATGCGCGCAGCGCTCATTTTTATGAATATATGCGCAAAGAGCAATTTAACTAATCTATTAACGACGATATTTAGCCAATCTCAATGGCTGGTTTTCGCTCTTTACCAAATTTTACTTAAGCGCAGAAGACGTTGTAATCTTGCTAGTTATTTGTGATAACAAACTCGTGGTAGCCTTCTGTTTCAGGGGGGTCAACTTTATCAACACGCACAACGTTTAATTTAGCAAACAAACTATTCCAAAATTTCAACGCTGAACTATCGTTTAAATGAACTGCTACATGCCACTGATTTGTTTCAACAGGCATCAAGTTTTGAATAACAAATTTGGCAATGCCCTGTTTTCGATATTTGGGTAGAATAAAAATATCAGCCAACTCAGGTATTTCTTTGCCAACGATCTCAGTTGGTTCTACGGTAGCAAAACCAGCAATTTGGTTAGAAACGAGTACAAGATAAATAATGCAGTCTTCCTCACCACGCACTACACATTCTAAATATTCTTCATCAATATCATAGCAACCATCTGAACCAACATCTTCTAAATCAAATATACTCTGATGATATTGGTAAAACTGCCACAGCATTTTTATTGCAGCGATATCGGTTGATTCAGCTTTTCGTATTGTAGTGTCCATTTTATACCTATTTCCTTATGTGTGGTCCGACATTAGCTTTCACTAAAGAGGTGAAGATTCGCTAATAGTTATCTTTAAAAAACATCATGTTATTAAACGATAACTACTCAAAAATAACAACAAAAAAACTTTTAAGAATAGATTGAAAAAACCGCCAACAAGCTGATAGTCAAGCGAGCAAAACTTCACGTCACACAGAAAAACTCTGACTAACAGCTTCTCGCTCTTTGTCTAACTTCGCAAAAGTGTCAACTTTAGTTATTCAGGACTCTCTCGTTTATGCTTAAAAAGTTGTCGAAAATACGACAAGGTGGGCTTTGTACGATACCATAATAACCTGGTCAAAAAGATTGGCAGGTAAACACAAGGGAATGGGCGAAGTGCATATTTTTTTCAGGCGCTTAAATGTAGAAATACCATTGTTAATTTAATAAGATAGGCCACAAATTTAGAACCTTAGTTTCTGTTAGCTTAAATTATTGAGTCGACCGTAACTCTTACCTCTGCGATCGAAGATGATATTTAAATTTACCAAAAACTGGCTCTCTCCAAATTTTGTTATGGTTGTTTTGTTCTCAATAATATCCATGATCTCTACCTATTACTTACATGACTCTGAGTCTGTAAAGATAAAGGCTGCTTTGTTTGTTTCTCCTTTTTTCTATTTAACAGGGCTCTATTACTTTTTGCATTTATTAACAACTCCCAATGAAATTACTTTAGGCAACAACAGTATCGAAATTGATGGGAAAGTTTATTCGTTAGGCTTAAATACTAAGTGTAGTGTTTTATTTAATAAAGCATCACAGGCTGAATTCGAAATAACCATAAATAATAAAAAGATTGTCACAACGTCTTTTTTTTATAAATGTGATTTTAATGAGGAAGAATTTATCAGCTATTACATTGATAATGAATATGTGTTTGCAGACTCAATGGCATTTAATTAATGGATAGTATCAAGCTGCTTTTAGTTAAATGCACACCTGTCGGTTCCCGTTGATAGTAATGACAGAACTAACTTAGATTTTGCAGTGACCAGCTAAACCCATCCTTATGGCTCATACCTACATGCTAAGTTTTGATCTAATAGTCAAAACTCAGCACGTAAATTAAGGATTATTGCTCATCAGCATCGCGAATGCGTTCTTTACGTTCTTGCTCTTCATCAAAGGCGGCTTGAATCTCGTCAAGTACTGAGTCTACATCTGCAGCTTCGCTGTCGTCTTCAAATTCGCCACTGAGTTTTGAGTGCGGGGTTAAGTTAGCATCTGCAAACAATGCCCACATTTCTTTGGCGTATTGCGTGTGTAATAGCGCCGGTGCAAATTGGCCATAATAGCGGCGCATGTTATTTACATCACGGGCAAACATGGCTTCTGCGCTATTATTAGCAGAGGCGTTAACCGCTTGGGGTAAATCAATAATTACTGGGCCGTTGCTATCAACAAGTACGTTAAACTCCGATAAATCACCGTGAATAATCCCAGCGCACAGCATTAATTTGATGTAATGCATCATTAATGTATGTTGCTCAATGGCTTGTTGCTCGGTTAAATCAACCGCGCCAAGTTGTGGCGCAACATCGCCTTCATCATCGCTTACAAGTTCCATTAGCAATACACCGTCAATGCAGCCGTAAGTTTGCGGTACCCGAACACCTGCTGAAGATAAACGCGAGAGTGCGTCAACCTCAGCATTTTGCCAAATTTCTTCTTCTAATTGGCGGCCATAGCTTGAACGTTTACCCATAGCACGGGCTTGGCGCCCGCCTCGCACTTTTCGCCCTTCTTGGTACTGTGCAGCTTTTTTAAAACTGCGCTTACTGGCATCTTTGTATACTTTAGCGCAGCGAATGTCATCGCCACAGGCGACGACAAATACATCGGCCTCTTTACCACTCATTAAACGGCTGATCACTTCATCAATAAAACCATCATCAACTAATGGCTGTAAGCGTTTAGGTATTTTCAAACGACACCTACTAAAAATACAGGGTTGGCTTTTTGTTTTGCTATGTGGTTCAAACGAGGCATACCTTTGGGGATTGAAGAAAATTATAAATTATTAGTAAACTTTAAAGTTACATTTAATGACTAAATACGCAGCTAGAATAAGCGACTACACAGAAAAAGCCAACCGCCTTTTGTGCTTTTTAAACATTATTGAACAAGAGCCTAGATAAAACCAAAAAACGAGTACGGTTTAGCGTACTCGTTTACTTTGTATTATTAAAAAGTGTTTAGAACTGCCACACTAAAGACGCCCAATAACGGCGACCATCTTCAACATAACCATACTCTTGCTCTGTGATCTCTTTATCAAGCAAGTTGTAAATTCCAGCACCGAGTTTAACGCTGTCACTTAGTTGATAATTAGCACCTAAATTGGCAATGGTATAATCAGGAGCAATTAAACTGCTTTGTGAAGGCCCTGTCGTTGGCTGGCTTTCTTCTCCACGATATTGCACACGTAACCATCCGCCTAACTTATCTGTTGGACGCCAATTTAAAGACGTTTGTAAACTATGTTTTGGTAGCTGATTAAGTGGGCTCCCCTTATATTCACCGGTTTTTTGCTCTGAGTCGGTGTAGGTATAACTGGCACTCACATCAATTTCAGTTGAAATATCGTAATCTACTGATAGCTCAACACCTTGGGTTATGGCTTCATCCACATTAATGTAGGTAGTTGGCATGGAGCCAAACTGATTTGGGCCATCTGTGCACTGCGTTAATGGGCATGCTATACGAGTTATTTTGTCATCAAATTCATTATAAAAAACGGTTGTCGATATACTTAAATCGCGTCCAGAGTCATAGTAAACACCCATTTCATAGTTCACTGATTGCTCAGGCTTTAAGTCAGGGTTACCATAAATATTACCGCCACGACTCACTTGTCCCCACTGCGCAGTAGATTGGCGAATATTTGGCGCACGGAAACCCGTTGATATGCCGCCTTTGATGGTGATCGCTTTAGATGCGCTATAAACACCGTATAAACGTGGACTCCAATGACCGGCAAAATTGCCATCATGATCGTAACGCAGGCCTGCGGTGAGCTTAAAGTCATCCGTTGCTGCCCACTCGTTTTCACCAAAAACAGACCATTGCTCGTTTTCTACATGGGTTAAGTCGCTAATTTTATTGCTTGTATAATCATCCAATGACTCTTTTAGATAGGTCGCACCAAACGTAGAGTTATGCTCACTAAATAGCGGTAAACTCCATGTCGTTTGAATGTCGGTATTTTCGACAAACATTTCACGTGAGTTATTATCAAACTTATCGTATTTAATGTAACTACGCGACGAGCCAAAGTCATAAAAACCATTGTGTGACATAGAGTATGTTTGCTGCTCATACTCAGTAGTTGCTGATTCAGGGCAGCCACGTCGACCACAACTTTCTCCTGGAGCAAGCTCGGCAACTGTTTTGCCGAGGGTTTCATCTAATGTTTGTTTTGCCGAGCCAAGTTCAAACATTAATTCGTGACTATCATTAGGTGTTAATGTGAACTTAGCTTTTACATTACTTTGTTCTTTGCCTCGAAATCCTGCAGTAAAATCATCTTCATTTCGCTTTGAAAATTGACCGTATAATTGCACGCCCAATAGATCTGGAATAATGCCACCAGAAGTGAAAAAGCTGGCTTGGTTTATATCACCTGACTGGCTTTGCTCTTGAATGGTGCTGTCTAAACGCAGTTCTCCATACCACTGCTCTGGCGCTTTACGGGTAATAATATTGATCACACCACCAATAGCATCAGAGCCATACAACGACGACATAGGGCCACGTATTACTTCAATACGTTCAATCGCTGAAATTGGCGGCGTCCAAGCACCTTCTACGCCCGGGCCATCACTATTTGGTCGTGTTTCTCTTGAACTTTGGCGTTGCCCATCAATTAAAATAAGCGTGTATTGGCTTGCCATACCACGCAAGCTAATATCTTTTCTGTCACCTCCGCCAGTCACTATTACACCCGGAATATCAGCCATTGCGTCGGTTAAGTCACGATAAAAGCGTTTTTCTAGCTGCGCTCTGTCGATAACACTAATACTTGCAGGTGCCTCTTTGAGCATTTGTTCGTAACCAGAAGCAGTGACAACCATTACTTCCATATCTTGTTTTTTTTCATCAGCAAAAGCAGGGTTAGCAATTGCAAAAGTACTTAAAATAAATGCAGTTACCGGCCTTAACTTACAACTTACCGTGTTCATGATATTTCTCCGTGACATTTAGCATGTAAATGATAATAATTAGCGTTTGCGATAATAGTGAGAAGTTCCCTTCTTCTCAACGCTATTTTTATTAAAGCTAATTTAAGTAAGGCTTAACGGTATGAGTGATAAGTTAACTAAAACCCTGAATATATTTGTTCGCACTGTGCAAACGGGAAGTATGAGTAAAGCTGCCGCTGACCTTTTAATGACAACCTCTGCAATTAGTCAGCAAATAAAACAAATAGAGCAAGATGTAGGTTTGAGTTTATTTAATCGCAGCCCTCGGGAATTAACGCTTACCGAGGCGGGTGAGCTGTATTATCAAAGTTGTTTACAAATGCTTGCCGTTGCAACAGCTACATCAGAACAATTACAGCATTTACAAAATTGTCCGAGTGGGCAACTAAAACTAGCAGCCCCTGTCGGTTTTGGTGGTGGGTTATTAAGCGAGCCTGTAAAGCATTTAATTAACCAATTTAGTGATATAGATGTGCACTTAACGCTTTCTGACGAGCCGATTGATATGATCAGAACAGGTATAGATTTGGTGTTGGCGATTGGCCCTCTCGAAGACTCAAACTTAATTGCACGCCAGCTCGCTAGTTGGCCATTAATACTGTGTGTTCATAAAAATCATGCACTAGTACAGCAACCAAAAATCACACTGGATGACCTAAAAGCCCATAACCGCATTGCACATATAACTGTTGATCCGACGCTTACGCACCTTACCCGCGGTGAAAGCACAACACTACCAAAAGCGCGTATTGCCATTAATAATATGCAAACTGTGATTCAATTTGTTCTCGATGAGTTAGGCTATGCTATTTTGCCAGAGCCTGAAGTACGTAATTTTTTAGCTACAGGAGAACTTTTAGAAATATGCACTGATTGGCAGCTTCCCCATTACGATGTATTTGCTCTAACGCCTGCACGCGACACGTTAGCAGCAAAAACAAAAGCTGCAATTAAAGCACTTAACGCATCATTTTCAGCTATTTAAATAACCTAAGTTCAGGTTAAGGCTTGTTTATAGTTAACTAATTGCAAGCCAAACTCCTACTAGCACCATTAAACTTCCCGCAATACGATTCATCCACTTAATGTTATTGCCTTTGGTTAAAAATAACCGCAGGCTTTTGCCACCTGTTGCGTAAATCATCATACAGATAAACTCTGAGAGCAAAATAATGGCCACCAGCACCGCTAATTGCGGCGCAACACTGTATTGTACGTTAATAAAAGGAGGTAATAAGGAAATCATAAACGCCCATCCTTTTGGATTGGCAATGGCGGTTACAAACCCCTGTGAAAATAATGAATATCGGCTCACGGCTGTTGTGTTATGCGTATCAACCGACATTTTTCCTTTCGCACGCCACATATTAATGCCAATGTAGATTAAATAAGCACCACCTAGCCATTTTAAAATATCAAATGCACTGGGGTAATTAAGCATAACACTGGCTACACCTAGCACCGCGGCTACCGCAACACTGGCGACACCTAATAGCTCACCAATCATCATCCATAAAGTTCGGCACACGCCTATACTCATGCCTAAAGTCATGGCCAGTGTCATGCACATACCCGGAGTAATAGACACAAAAAAGAACGTAGGAACAAATACCGCAAGTGCAGCTACATCAATCATTTAAAGCTCGCAATAGGTTAAAAAAGTAGTGTTAATTTTGAATGAAAGGGTAAAGGAAAAATAGCTATCGGTAAATTAGAAATAACAGCATCGAGAGTCGGGCTACGGGCAACGAGCTTAGCCCAAGTTAGCAGCGCAGTATTTCGCGCTGCCGCACCTCGAAACCCGAACCTCGAGCTCGAAACTCTTAGCACATTAATTTACGTTTACGTCTGCAACCGTTTCGGTGGTTTCAGTATCTGCTTCTTTATCTAAAAGCAAATACTTATCAAGCCACTGCTCT
Source organism: Pseudoalteromonas sp. S1608 (assembly GCF_005887265.1). Taxonomy (GTDB): domain Bacteria; phylum Pseudomonadota; class Gammaproteobacteria; order Enterobacterales; family Alteromonadaceae; genus Pseudoalteromonas; species Pseudoalteromonas undina. Next base: position 134 of record NZ_PNDK01000014.1, on the reverse strand, counting down.
TGCTCCCACAGTACATGTAATAAGCTTTTACGGGCACGGTAGTCGTGGGCTTCATAAGGAAGCATCACTAAACGCGCTTCTTTACCCAAGCCTTTAAGTGCAGCATACATACGTTCACTTTGCATTGGGAAAGT